>CAYTWJ010000185.1:0-6887 GCA_964442055.1 uncultured Rhodospirillaceae bacterium
CCGCCGCGCCGGCGGGGCTGCGCGAGGCGGCGGCGCGCTGCCAGGCGCCGCTCGCCGACCTGCCGCCGGCGCCGCGCGCCACGGCGCCGGCCGAGGCCGAGGCGGCGCAGGACCGCCCGCTCGGCGCGGCGCGGGCGCAGCTCCACGGCACCTACATCGTCGCCCAGACCGCGCAAGGCATCGTCATCGTCGACCAGCACGCGGCGCACGAGCGCCTCGTCTACGAGCGCATGAAGGAGGCGCTGGCCGCCGGCGGCGTCGGCCGCCAGGCGCTGCTGCTGCCCGAGGTGGTCGAGCTGGATGAGGCCGACGCCGCCCGGCTGGCGGCGCGGCGCGGCGAGCTCGCCGCGCTCGGCCTGGCGATCGAGCCCTTCGGCGCCGGCGCGGTGCTGGTGCGCGAGACGCCGGCGCTGCTCGGGGCCTGCGACGTCAAGGGGCTGGTGCGCGATCTCGCCGACGAGCTGGCCGAGCTCGGCTCGACCCTGACCTTGAAGGAGCGGCTCGAGGCGGTCTGCGCCAGCCTGGCCTGCCACGGCAGCGTGCGCGCCGGCCGCGCGCTGACGCCCGAGGAGATGAACGCGCTCTTGCGCCAAATGGAGGCGACGCCCCATTCCGGCCAGTGCAACCACGGCCGGCCGACCTATGTCGAGCTCAAGCTCGCCGACATCGAGCGCCTGTTCGGCCGGCGGTAGCGGGCGGAACGTCTCGCGTGCGCACCCTCCCGCTTCGACCCTCGCCGGCTCCGCCGGCTCGACAGTGTGAGGGTGCGCGTCATAAGGAACGGCCTCACCCTGAGCCCGTCGAAGGGTGAGGCCGAGCGCGACTCCCTTTGAACCGCTCCCTACCGCCGCGCCGCCGCGGGCGCCGGCAGGTGCGGCTCGGCCTCGCGTCCGGCCAGCCAGGCCTTGAAGGCGCCGGCGGCGAGCGGCGGCGCGAACAGCGCGCCTTGCGCGAGGTCGCACGACCACAGCCGCAGCATGTCGCGCACGCCGCGCGTCTCGACCCCCTCGGCGACGACAGCGGCGCCGAGCTGGCGCGCGAGATCGATGGTGGCGCGCACGATCGCCTGGCCGCGCGGGTCGTTGGTCAGCGAGCGCACGAACACCGGGTCGAGCTTGATCGCGTCGACGGGTAGCGTCTTGAGCAGGGCGAGCGAGTTCTGTCCGGTGCCGAAGTCGTCGATCGCCACGCGCAGGCCGTGCTCGCGCAAAGCCGCGATCGCCGCCGCGACGGCCTCGGCGTCGCCGGCGAAGGCGCGCTCAGACACCTCGACGGTCAGCGCCCCGGCCTCGAGGCCGGCCTCGGCGACGAGCCGGGCGAGCCGGTCGGCGAAGGCGGGGTCGCGCAGGCTGCGGCCGGCGACGTTGATCGCGAGCGCGAGCTCGGCGCCGCCGCGCCGCCATTCGGCGAGCGCGCCGAGCGCCTGGCGGACGACCCATTCGGTCAGCGGACCGTTGAGGGCCGTCTGCTCGGCCTCGGCCAGGAAGGCGCCCGGCGGGATGGCGCCGCGCTGCGGATGGCGCCAGCGCAAGAGCGCCTCGGCCCCGGCGCAGCGCCCGGTCTTGAGCTCGACCAGCGGCTGGAAATGGAGCTTGAGGCCGCGCCCGCTCTTGAGCGCGGCGTCGAGATCGCGCAGGAGCTCGAAGGCGGCGCCGCGTTCGCCGCCGGCCTCGTCGCGGAACACCAGCCAGGGCTTGTGGCCGCGGCGGGCGTCGTGCGCGGCGGCGAGCGCCTTGCGCAGCAGCGCCATCGCGTCCTCGTCGCGGCGGAGCAGCGGCGCGACGCCCATCGTCGCCTCGGCGAGCAGCGGCACGCCGTCGACGGGCAGCGGCGCGGCCAGCGCGCGCGCGACGACGCGGCATTGCGCCAGCGCGTCGCCCTCGTCGGCCTCGGGCAGGACCAGCGCGAAGCGCGCCATGCCGAGGTAATAGAGGCGGCGGCGCAGCGGCAAGGCGGCCTCGAGCACGGCGCCGACGCGGCGGACCAGGCGGTCGAGGCGCTGGTGGCCGAGCGTGGCCAGCAGGTCGCTGTAGCGGTCGGGGTGGAAGACGTCGACGGCGACGACGGCGAGCGGCGCGCTGGGGGTGAGCGCGTGCATCGCCGCGTCGAGATCCTTGGCGAAGAGCGCCCGGTTGGGCAGGCCGGTGGCGTGCTCGTAATAGCCGAAGCGGCGCACCGCGGCGATCTGGCCGACGAGCAGGTCGCGCACCAGGCCGGCGAGCATGCCGATGGCGGCGAAGAAGACCAGCCGGCCGCCCCAGTTGGCCGGGCTCTGCGCCAGCCCGGCGGCGGCGTCGAGCGGCATCAGTGGCCCGGCGACCAGCCCGGCGACGATGCCGATGGCGGCGCCGCCGAGCGGGCCGAAGAAGAAGGCGGCGAGCAGCACCGGGATGTAGAAGAGGTGAAGGAAGACGAATTGCGTGCCGCCGGCGAGCAAGGTCAGCGTGCCGGCGGTGGCGAGCCAGACGGCCGTGATCAGCGCCGCCGCGCCGGCGCGCAAGCCGCGCGGCGGGCACCAGGTCTCGATGAAGTCGACCGCCTGCGAATCGCCCCGGCGGTCGCGTCGCCGCCGGGCCGCTGATTCGCCCTCCTTCGCTGCCGCCCTCGTCGTCATCATCCGCTCCCCGCTGATGAACCGCATATCTCTCATCTCGGTGCGACGATACGGAGCGGCCAGAGCGGCGGGCGTGACCTTTTTGGGGCGGCGCGCGGCGTCTCGCGCGCCCTGCATCACCCTCGCGCAATATCGGGGCAAAAGCGCGAACGCGCGCCGATGGTGGCTAGAGGTTCGTTAACGCTCGCCGCGCTGCAGGATGAGGATGCGCGCCGCGCCGTAGCGGCGCTCGTCGACGACATTGAAGCCCGGCGGCGGCGCGAAATCCTCGCGCGCCGCGACCTCGACCACGACGATCGCCGCGTCGGCGAGCCAGCCCGCCCGCGCCAGCGCGGCCAGCGCCGGGGCGGCGAGGCCGGAATGATAGGGCGGGTCGAGGAAGACGAGATCGCACGGCGCCGCGCCGGCGGGCGGGCGGCCGGGCGCGAGCGCGTCGCGGCGCAGGATGGCGGCGCGCTCGACCAGGCCGAGCGTGGCGGCGTTGCGCTGGATCAGCCGCACCGCCTCGGCC
Source organism: uncultured Rhodospirillaceae bacterium (assembly GCA_964442055.1). GTDB lineage: Bacteria > Pseudomonadota > Alphaproteobacteria > Ferrovibrionales > Ferrovibrionaceae > CAYTWJ01. The sequence goes on from CAYTWJ010000185.1 coordinate 3,126, forward strand.
TCGTCGTCGATGAAAACGGCATGCGCGGCGCCGCGCGACAGCGCCTCGAAGCCGAGCGCGCCGGTGCCGGCGAAGACGTCGGCGACCCGTGCGCCGCGCGGCAGCGGGCCCTCGGCGCGGCGGAAGCTCTCGCCGTGGGCGAGGATGTTGAAGAGCGCCTCGCGCGCGCGGTCCGAGGTCGGGCGGACGCGGCGGTCGGCGCCGGCCGCGATCGCCCGGCCGCGCAGGCTACCGGCGACGATGCGCACCGGCGAACGCGCCCTTGATTACTTCGTCGGTCAAGGCTTGCCGCCAGTGGACGACGTCAGTGCCCATTGCGCAATATCGGTTTGCCACCCGACAGGAGGGTGTCCGCCCGCTGGTAGACCGCCTTGCCATTGAGCTTTGCGCGGGCGGATTTGAGGCCGAAGGTATGGGTTCTGCCGCCGCCGGTCGCGCCTGCTTTGCTGCCTTCGTACTTCCAGTCGTCCTTGGCCAGGAAAACGCAGTCGACGCGCCACACGATCAGGGGATGACCCGGCTCCCACGAGCATGTCGGGTCGACCAGGTAGCGCCAGACCATGTACCAGCCGGCATGGTCGTAATGCGATTGCAGCTCCCACGGTCGCTTGCTGGCCTTGCATTCGAGCGAATCTTGCGGCCCGGGCGGGGTGCCGCTGCCGCGACGTTTCAGGTCGGGAAACCGCTGCTGCGCCAGATCGGCGTGACGGTGACGCTCGTACTCGCTGTTCGCATTCAGGCCTCGGATGGCGAAGTTGCTGACCAACGCGCTGAAAAGGTTGGCCTGGTCGAAATAGATGTCGATCAGCTCGGCGAGCTCGCGCTCGATGTAGGCTATGGTCTTGTTGATCGCCGGAATGGTCAGGCCGCGCGGCAACGCGACCGCGGGGTCAAAGTCAGCCTGCCGCACCATTGCGACCGTCCGTCAGCGAAAGCGCGGCCAATTTCGGGATGGCCGACTGTGCCAGTGCGAAATAGTCGGCATTGACCTCCAGGCCGACGCTTTGCAGCCCGTTCGCTGTCGCCGCCGCGATCGTCGAACCCGAGCCCATGAAAGGGTCGAGGACGACGCCGCAACCGAGCGGCAGCGCCGCCCGGACGACCTGCCGCAGGAAATGCTGCGGCTTCAGTGACGGATGCGGTGCGGCCCGTCTCTCTGCGCCGCGGGCGGGCGAGGAATGGATCAGGTCGCGGAACGGCTCAGCGTCGGAGATGCGGCGAAGCCCGCCGGTTCCCCATTTGCGCAGATTGTCCTGCACGCGCCCCTCGCAAGGCTTGCGGAAGAGGCCCCAAGGCTCCCAGCACGAGCGTGGCATGACGCTGACTTGCTGAAACTCGAGGTGTGCTCCCTTCGGCCGGTCGCCGCCGCGCAATGTCTGGATCACGCGGATGATCTCGCCGCGCTTCTCGAATCCGGCCCGGATGAAGGGCTCATAAACCAGGTACGAGACCAGCGGGTTGGTGGCAATGAAGACATGCGCGCCGGGAACCAGCGCCGGCAGCAGCGCCGTCGCCAGACGCGCGAAGAAGTCGCGGAGCGCGCTCCTGTCGGCCTCGGTGAGCACGGTGAAACGCGGCAGCGGGCTGCGCTCGCAGCCATCGAACGACGGCGGAATGCGCCACACGCCGCCGCGGCCCGCCTGCCGCTTCGCCAGCTGCGCCGGCGTGTATTCGACCAGCCCGTAAGGGGGGTCGGTGACGACGGCGTGGATCGAGTTCGCCGGCGCCTGCGCGAGCCAGTCGAAGGCATCGATGCGGCGGATGTCATAAAGCGTCCGAGCCCGGCGCGCCGCCGTCACGGTCCGCGGCGACAATAGGTCGGAGCGGGCGATTTCATCGCGAGCGTCGGAAAGTGCTGACATCGCCCCCCCATCCCGGCCGGCGCCGACGGCGGCACCATCGGCGACCGGAACATTTCAAGAACCAGATTTTAGCCGCCTGGCCGCCGATGTCATCCGGATTTTGCAGCTTTCGACTTCCCGCCTGCGGCTTTCGCCCCCGCGCCGAGCTGCTCGGCCAGCACCTTGCCGGTGACCTCGCGCAGCTCGCCCTCGGCCAGGTTGCCGAGCTGGAACGGGCCGTAGGCGACGCGGATCAGCCGGCCGACCTGCCAGCCGAAATGCTCCATCACCCGGCGCACCTCGCGGTTCTTGCCCTCGCGCAGGGAAACCGTCAGCCAGGCGTTGTCGCCGCGCTGGCTGTCGAGCACCGCCTTGATCGGCCCGTAATGGACGCCCTCGATGGTGATGCCGCGCTCGAGCCCGGCCAGCACCGCCGCCTCGGGCCGGCCGAAGACGCGCACCCGGTAGCGCCGCACCCACCCCGTCGCCGGCAGCTCGAGCCGGCGGGCGAGCGCGCCGTCGTTGGTGAGCAGCAAGAGGCCCTCGGAATTGATGTCGAGCCGGCCGACCGAGACCACCCGCGGCATCCCCTTGGGCAAGGCGGCGAAGACGGTGGGGCGGCCCTGCGGGTCGCGGTGCGTGGTGATCAGCCCGCGCGGCTTGTGGTAGAGCCAGAGCCGGGTGCGCTCGGGCGCCGCCACCGGCTTGCCGTCGACGCTGACGACCTGCCCGGGCGCGACGAGGAAGGCGGGCGTCGCCAGCACCGCGCCGTCGACCGCGACACGGCCCTCGGCGACCAGGCGCTCGGCGTCGCGCCGCGAGCAGACCCCGGCATGGGCGAGGAATTTGGCGATCCGCTCGCCCTTCGGCTCCGCCTCGGGCTTGCCGGGCGCGCTCACCGCCGCGCCGCGTCGATCAGCGCCGCGAAGATGCGCCGGTCGCCGTCGCTCAACAGGAATTCGGGGTGCCACTGCACGCCGAGGCAGAAGCGCCGGCGGGCATCCTCGATGCCCTCGATGACGCCGTCGGGGGCGACGGCGCTGACCGCGACGCCGGGACCCACCGCCTTGACCGCCTGGTGGTGGGCGCTGTTCACGGCCAGCTCGGCGGCGCCGACGATCTCCTTGAGCCGCGTGCCCTCGCTGATGCGGACGTTGTGGCCGGGCTCGTCGCGCGGATTGGGCTGCTCGTGGGCGAGCGCGCCCGGCACCTCGTCGGGGATGTGCTGGATCAGCGTGCCGCCGAGCACGACATTGAGCAGCTGCTGGCCGCCGCAGATGCCGAGCACCGGCTTGTCGGCCTCGAGGCAGGCGCGCGTCACCGCGAACTCGAAGCGGGTGCGGTTCTCCTTGAGCTTGACCGTCGGGTGGCGCGCGGCGGCGCCGAACATCGCCGGGTCGACGTCGAAATGGCCGCCGGTGACGATCAGGGCGTCGATCAGCCCGAGGAAGGCCGGCACCTCGCCGACCTGGTGGGGCAGCAGCACCGGGATGCCGCCGGCCGCCGCCACGGTCTGGCAATAGTTCTGGCGCACGGCGTACCAGGGGAAGCGGGAATAGCCGCCGGGCTCTTCCGAATCGAGGGTGATGCCGATCACGGGGCGCTGCATGGCGGCGCCAGAATAGGGGCGGCCGGGTTAAGCCGCAATGAACCGCGCGGGCCGGTCTGGCGGGGGCGCGGCGCCGGGATGTATGATCCGGCTCGCGTCGCGCCGGCCCGGCGGCTCACCGCCGGCAGCCGCGGCGACAACCAGGCAAGCGGAGAACGCGATGCACACCACACGGTTCGTTGCCGCCCTGGCGGCGGTGCTGGCCGGCGCGATGGCCATTCCGGCGCTCGCCCAGCAGAAGGGCATGGCGCACAAGCCGCCGACCACCGACAAGGAGATGATCGCCAACGCGCTCTCGGCGGCGCCGCGCGC
>CAYTWJ010000186.1:0-6862 GCA_964442055.1 uncultured Rhodospirillaceae bacterium
GACCACCGACAGGCCATGGCCGAGCAGCGTGCCGGTGCCGAGGCCGAGCTTGTTCCACACCACCAGCCCGACGCCGGCCAGGCCGAGCAGCAGGCCCAGCCATTGCAGGCGCGTCACCCGCTCGCCGAGGACCGGGCCGGCGGCCGCCGCCACCAGGACGGGCTGGATGCCGACAATCAGCGCCGAGACGCCGGCATCGACGCCGTGATGGATCGAGCTGAACACCCCGCCGAGATAGACCCCGTGCAGCAGCAGGCCCGCCGCCACCAGATGGCCGAGCTCGCGCGGGCGCCGCGGCCAGGGGGCGCGCATCGCCACCGCCAGCACCGCCAGCAGGGTCGCCACGAGGACGAAGCGCAGCGCCAGGAACGTGAACGGCTCGGCATAGGGCAGGCCGAACTTGGCGCCGATGAAGCCGGTCGCCCACAACACGACGAACACGCCCGGCATCGCGGCCAGCCAGAGGCTTTGCGTCGTTCCGCCCGGTCCGGCCGCCATTTCCCCGCCTTTCGGTCCATCGGCGCCGCTACTCTAGCCAGCGGAACGGGCCATACAAGCGTGCCGCGCTCGACCCGGCCCGCCCCGGCGTCCTATAAAGGCCGGGCGCCGGCGCTTCTGCCCCGGCGCGGAACCGGGCCATGCGCTATCTCGCCATCGCTGGAGCGATCATCGCCGTCGTCATCGGCTACACCTTGGTGTGGACGCATCTCGCCGACCGCGTCCGCGACGAGGCGACACGCTGGGTGGAAGAGCGCCGGCTGGCCGGCCAGCAGATCTCCTATGGCGGCTTGCGGGTCGGCGGCTATCCCTACCGCCTGAGCCTGGAGATCGAGGCGCCGGCGATCGGCGAACCGAATTCGCCGCTTGCCTGGGAATGGCGGGGCGACCGGCTCGTCGCCCATACCCAGCCTTGGAAGCTGCGCCACCTGATCTTCGAGCTGCACGGCGCCCAGCAGCTGAGCTGGCGCGACGAGGCGGGCCAGCACGGCGCCGTCGGCGAGGCCGATTCGGCGCGGGCCAGCCTGGCCTTCGACCGCGACGGCCGCTGGCTGCGCGGCGCCGTCGAGATCAAGGGGCTGGCCGTCGATGCCGAGAGCGGGCCGGTCACCGCCAACCGGATCGAGCTGCACGCGCGGCCGGCCGCCGACCCGGCCCGCGCCGGCGGCGTCGATGTCGCCGTCGAAGCGGCGGCGCTGGTGCTGCCGGCGGCGCTGGTCAGGCCGCTGGGACAGAACGTCGGGCGCTTCCGCGCCGTCGCCACCGTCTCCGGCCCGCTGCCGGCGCGCCTCGACGCCGCCGCCGTCGGCGCCTGGCGCGACGCCGGCGGGGTCGTCGATATCGAGCGCATCGAGTTCGACCAGGACGGCGTGACGGTGAGGGGCAACGGCACGTTCACGCTCGATCAGGAGATGCGCCCGCTGGCCGCGCTGTCCGCCGAGATCGCCGGCTACGATCGGCTGATCGGGGCAATGGTGTCGGCGGGGCGGGTCAGCCCGCGCGACGCGCAGACCGCGCGCATCGCCCTCGGCCTGCTGGCCAAGAACGGCGCCGACGGCCGGCCCTATGTCAGCGCGCCGGTGACGGCCCAGAACGGCCGCCTTTATCTCGGTCCGCTGGCGCTGGCGGCTCTGCCGCCGCTGCTCCCGGCGCCGACGACGCCTCCGCCCGCCGACCGAAATTCGCCACGCTGACCTCCTGGCCGGCGTCGATGATGGCCCGGCGGATGGCGCGCGTGCGTACGAACAGCTTGTAGAGCGCGTCGCCGTCGCCCCAGCGGATCGCGCGCTGCAGCGCGGTCAGATCCTCGCTGAAGCGGCCGAGCATCTCGAGCACTGCCTCGCGGTTGTTGAGGAAGACATCGCGCCACATCACCGGGTCGGAGGCGGCGATGCGGGTGAAATCGCGAAAGCCGCCGGCCGAGTACTTGATCACCTCGGACTTGGTCACGGTCTCGAGGTCGTCGGCAGTGCCGACGATGTTGTAGGCGATCAGGTGCGGCACGTGGCTGGTGATGGCGAGGACGAGATCGTGGTGCTGCGGGTCCATGATCTCGACCCGGCTGCCGCAGCCCTGCCAGAACGCCTTGAGCCGTTCGAGCGCCGCTTCATCGGTGCCGGGCGGCGGCGTCAGGATGCACCAGCGGCCGGCGAAGAGCTCGGCGAAGCCGGCCTCGGGCCCCGATTGCTCGGTGCCGGCGACCGGATGGCCGGGGATGAAATGCACTCCGGGAGGAACCGCCGGGCCGAGGTCGCGGATGACCGACTGCTTGCAGCTGCCGACGTCGCTCAGGATGGCGCCGGGTTCGAGACGGCCGGCGATGGCCCGCCCGATCTCGGCGTAGGTGCCGAGCGGCGTGCAGACGAAGACCAGGTCGGCGCCGGCGACCGCCTCGCCGGGCGTGGCGAAGACGCGGTCGACCAGGCCGAGCCCGGTCGCCTTGCTCCGCGTCGCCTCGCTCTTCGCCGTGCCGACGATCTCGGCGGCGAGGCCGTGCTTGCGCGCGGCGCGCGCGATCGACGAGCCGATCAGGCCGATGCCGATCAGCGCGACGCGGCGGAAGAGCGGCGCGGCGCTCATCGCCCGCCGACGAACTCGGCCAGCGCCGCCAGCACCGCCAGGTTCTCGTCCTCGGCGCCGACGGTCAGGCGCAGGCAGTCGCCAAGGCCGTACGCGCCCATCGGCCGCATGATGACGCCGCGGCGGGTGAGGAATTCGTGCGCGGCGGCGGCATCGCGCGGCGGGCCGGGGAAGCGGATGAGCAGGAAATTGGCGACGCTCGGCGCGACCTCAAGGCCGAGCGCGGCAATCTCGCGCGCCAGGCGCGGCAGCCAGATGTCGTTGTGGGTGCGCGCCGCGTCGGTCCAGGCGACATCGGCCAGCGCCGCCGTCGCCGCCGCCTGGCCGACGGCGTTGACGTTGAACGGCCCGCGCACCCGGTTGAGCACGTCGATCACCTCGGCCGGCCCGTAGGCCCAGCCCAGCCGCAGCGCCGCCAGGCCGTAGATCTTCGAGAAGGTGCGCGTCATCAGCGTGTCGTCGCGCCCGGACACCAGCTCGACGCCGGGGGAATAGTCGTTGCGCGAAACGTACTCGGCGTAGGCCGCATCGATGACCAGCAGCACCCCTGGCGGCAGGCCCTCGCGCAGGCGGCGCACCTCGCTCGCCGGCAGGTAGCTGCCGGTCGGGTTGTTGGGATTGGCGAGAAAGACGACGCGGGTGCGTTCGCTCACCCGGGCGAGCAGCGCGTCGACGTCGGCGGTCAGGCTGCGCTCGGGCGCCGCCACCGGCTTGCCGCCGCGCGCCAGCGCCGCCAGCGGGTACATGAGGAAGCCGTGGCGGGAATAGAGCACCTCGTCGCCCTGGCCGACATAGGCTTGGCAGACCAGCGCGATCAGCTCGTCCGAGCCGTTGCCGCAGATGATGCGGTCCTCGGGCAGGCCGTGGTGGCGCGCCAGCGCCCGGCGCAGCCCGGTGGCGCTGCCGTCGGGATAGCGGTGCAGCTCGCTGGCCATGGCGTGGAACGCCGCGACGGCCTTCGGGCTGGGCCCAAGCGGCGATTCGTTGGACGACAGCTTGTAGACGCGGCTGACGCCGGCAACGACGGATTCGCCGCCCTTGTAAGGCGTGATCTCAAGAACTCCGGCTTGCGGTTTCGGCGCGGTCATCGTGCGGCGCTCAGGCTGAAAGGGCGGGTCAGGCGTGGCGGTCGCCCGGCGTATAGGTCACCGCATAGGTGCCGATCGGCACCACGCGGGTGACCGCGCCGTTGGCGGACTCGGCGGCGTCGGCGAGGCGCCGGTCGTCGGCGCCGACGAAGCCGGCGATCTCGAACAGCAGTTGCTGGCCGCCGCCCTCCTCGCCCGAGCCGGCGACGGCATGGGCGTCGAGGCCGGCCTTTTGCAGCATTTCGGTTAGGCGACCTCGGCTGATCGAATCCGACTGGATACCGACCACCAGCAGGCTGACATCCTCGTCCGAGGGCTCGGGCGCGGCGCGCGCCACGACCAGCGCCGAGAGGCTTTCCAGCCGGCCCTGCGGCTCGTTGATGAAGGGCAGCCGCGCGATCACCCGCGGCGCGCTCGGCGCCGAGACCGCGATCGCCGGCCACCACGGATCGGTCTCGCCGTCCTCGGGCAGCGACAGCAGGCCCACCGTCGCCGGCTCGTCGGAAACGGCGCGCAGCACGGCATGCGCCGAGCGGTGCAGCGACATCGGCGTCACCGAGCCGAAATGGTCGCGCCCGAGATCCCAGTAGCCGACCGATTTCTCGGGTGCGTGCACGGCGACGCGCAGCGGCCCCTGCACGCGGTAGAGCGCGCTGATCAGCTCGCGCCAGATGCGCGACAGCGCCTCGGCCGGCAGCGGCCCGGCATGGCGCTTGAGCAGCCGGCGAAGGATCTGCGCCTCGCGCCCCGGCCGCAGGAACAGGCCGCCGTTGTCCGGCTTGACCTGCGGCAGCCGGGCGACCGTCGCCGCCCGCTGCATGAGCAGGTCGTGAATGCGCTCGTCGAGTTGGTCGATCTCGCGGCGCAGCGCATTGAGATCGGGCGGGCTGGCGCTCATTGCGGTCTGGGACAGGGGGTCGGATGTGGCGTCTAGTAGTAGTCTGCGGCGCCGCCAAAATCAAAGAAAACGTTGACAGATGACGGGGTTGGTTCCTACCTAGGATATTCTCCGGAAACTCGAGCGGCGACTTGAGGTTGCCAAGACGATGAGTGAAATGCTGCGCACCCAGCGGGCACCCGACCCGATCGGCGACGGCCACGTCGTCGTCCTCGGCGACACGCGCCCGCTGATGCTCGATTCCGGCGTCGAACTGGGCCCCTTCAGCGTCGCCTACCAGACCTACGGCGAGCTCAACGCCGACCGCTCCAACGCGATCCTGATCTGCCATGCCCTGACCGGCGACCAGCATGTCGCCAGCATCCATCCGGTCACCGGCAAGCCGGGCTGGTGGGAGCTGATGGTCGGCCCCGGCAAGACCATCGACACCCGGCGCTTCTACGTGATCTGCGCCAACGTGCTCGGCGGCTGCATGGGCACCACCGGGCCGAAGGAGGTCGACCCGCGCACCGGCCAGCCCTTCGGCGTTGGCTTCCCTGTCATCACCGTCGGCGACATGGTTCGCGCGCAGGCGATGCTGCTCGATCATCTCGGCATCGATCAGCTCTTCTGCGTGATCGGCGGGTCGATGGGCGGCATGCAGGTCCTGCAATGGGCGGCGACCTTTCCCGAGCGCGTCTTCGCGGCGGTGCCGATCGCCTGCGCGGCGCGGCACTCGGCGCAGAACATCGCCTTCCACGAGGTCGGCCGCCAGGCGATCATGGCCGACCCCGCCTGGCGCGGCGGCGAATATCTGCGCCACGGCACCAATCCGCGTGCCGGGCTCGCCGTGGCGCGCATGGCCGCCCACATCACCTACCTGTCCGAAGCGGCGCTGCACCGCAAGTTCGGGCGCAGCCTGCAGGACCGCGAGCGCGTCACCTACGGCTTCGAGGCCGACTTCCAGGTCGAGAGCTATCTGCGCCACCAGGGCTCGACCTTCGTCGAGCGCTTCGACGCCAACTCCTATCTCTACATCACGCGGGCGATGGACTATTTCGACCTCGCCGCCGAATACGGCGGCGTGCTCGCCGACGCCTTCCGCGGCACCAGGACGCGCTTCTGCGTCGTCTCCTTCACCTCGGACTGGCTGTTCCCCACCGCCGAGAGCCGCGCCATCGTGCACGCCCTCAACGCGGTCGCCGCCAATGTCAGCTTCGTCGAGATCGCCACCGACAAGGGCCATGACGCCTTCCTGCTCGACGAGCCGGAGCTGTTCAAGACGCTCGCCGGATTCCTGAGCGGCTGCGCCGAGCACCGGCGGGCGAGGCGCCCGTGACCAGCGACGTCGCCGAGATCGAGGCCGATGTCGAGGGCGAGGCCGGCCGCACCGGCATCCGCGTCGACCTGCTGCTCATCGCCGACATGGTCAGGCCGGGCAGCCGGGTGCTCGACGTCGGCTGCGGCGACGGCGCGCTGCTCGAATATCTCGACCGCTTCAAGCAGGTCGACGGGCGCGGCGTCGAGCTCTCCCAGGAGGGGGTCAATGCCTGCGTCGCGCGCGGCCTCTCGGTGGTGCAGGGCGACGCCGACATCGACCTCGCCGACTATCCCAGCGACGCCTTCGACTACGTCATCCTGAGCCAGACCCTGCAGGCCACGCGCAAGCCGAAGAAGGTGCTGCGGCACCTCTTGCGCATCGGCCGCCGGGCGATCGTGTCGTTCCCCAATTTCGGCTACTGGCGGGTACGCTGGCATCTGCTCTGGCGCGGCCGCATGCCGGTGACGCAGACGCTCGACTACCCTTGGCACGCGACGCCCAACATCCACCTCTGCACCATCCGCGACTTCGAGCTGCTCTGCGGCAAGCTCGATATCGCCATCGAGCGACGCATCACCGTCAATGCCCGCGGCCGCAGCGACGCCATCCAGACCAGCGGCTGGTTCGCCAACCTGCTCGGCGAGCAGGCGGTCTATCTGCTGCGCAAGGGCGGCGGCTGAACCGCCGATGCGCGCCCGGCCATCGCCGGCTGGAGCGCCGGCCGGCGGCGGACCCTGACGCGCTCGCCCGCCGGCAGGGCGTAGATCTGCTTCTCGGCCTCGACCAGTACGGCGCCGGCGAAGCGCGGCCAGAAGCGGCTGCCGGCGCTCTCCCAGAAATTGGCCGCGCGCAGGAGCGGTCGCCGCTCGCTCGGCGGCAGGAACAGCGCGCTCGCCGACTGGGTCGGCGAGAACAGGTTGTCGCGCATCAGGCGGGAAAGCTGCGGCGGCGTGTAGGGGAGGCCGTGGCCGAACGGAGTGTGCTCGAAGCGCGCCCACA
>CAYTWJ010000187.1:0-408 GCA_964442055.1 uncultured Rhodospirillaceae bacterium
GCGTGCCGGCGTTACACCCTGTCGGTGGAGGAGTTCCTGTCCTGGCAGCGGGCGATCGAAGAGCACGGCCTGCCCGGCCTGCGCGCGACCCGCATCCAGCTCTACCGCGAGACGACCGAAGAAGAGGCCAAGGCCTCCTGAGACGGACCCGGCGCGGCAATGCTGCGCCGTCACCGATGCAAACCCCCAGGCCCGGCGAAAAAGCCGGGCTTTTTTTCGTCAGTCCGGGCGCCGGCCGCGACCGGCAAATTGTGCCGCCGCCGGCAAATTTTGCCGGGGGATTAACCCGTTGTTCACCAGGCCCGCTTACCGTGATCGGCGTCAACGTCGGGCACGATTTTCAGCACAGAGGTGATTCCCTTGGGCGGTCTTGTCGAGATGCTCCGCGGCTTCGGGGCAGCAAGGCTT
>CAYTWJ010000187.1:418-6841 GCA_964442055.1 uncultured Rhodospirillaceae bacterium
AGGCTTGCGGCCATGGGCGGCGTCGGCGCCGCCATGATCGGCTTTTTCGCCTTCATCGCCATGCGGCTGGCCGAACCGTCCTATGCCCTGCTCTACGCCAATCTCGACCTCCAGGAGTCGGGGCAGATCGTCAGCCGGCTCGAGCAGAGCAAGGTGCCCTACCGGATCGCCGGCAACGGGGCGCAAATTCTCGTCCCCGAGAGCCAGGTCCTGCGCCTGCGCATGCAGCTCGCCGAGAACGGCCTGCCCAGCGGCGGCTCGGTCGGTTACGAGATCTTCGACCGCTCCGACGCTTTCGGCACGACCAGCTTCGTGCAGAACATCAACCATCTGCGGGCGCTCGAGGGCGAACTCGCCCGCACCGTCCGCGCGATCGACGGCGTGCAGTCGGCGCGCGTCCATCTGGTGCTGCCGCGCCGCGAGGTCTTCAGCCGCGACAACCGCGCGCCTTCGGCGTCGATCGTCATCAAGACGCGCGGCGGCCGCATCGACAAGCCGCAGGTGCGCGCCATCCAGAACCTGGTCGCCGCCGCCGTGCCCGACCTCAAGCCGTCGCGCATCGCCGTCGTCGACGAGCGCGGCAACCTGCTGGCCGGCGGCGCCGACGAGGGCGACCCGGCGGCCGCCGCGGTCTCCAACCTGGCCGAGATCCGCCGCCAGCACGAGGAACGGCTCAAGCGCGCGATCGAGACCCTGCTCGAGCGCTCGGTCGGCGCCGGCAACGTGCGCGCGGAAGTGACGGCGGACATCGATTTCGACCGCATCGTGACCAACTCCGAGAGCTACGACCCCGACGGCCAGGTGGTGCGCTCGACCCAGACGGTGAGCGAGGACAACCAGTCGAGCGAGGCGCAGCCGCAGAACGTCACCGTCGCCAGCAATCTGCCCGAGAACGTCGCCGGCGCCGGCGCCAATCAGGCGCAGAGCCGTGGCCAGCGCACCGAGGAGCTGGTCAACTACGAGATTTCCAAGACCGTCAAGACGCAGACCCGCGAGGCCGGCCTGGTGCGCCGGCTGTCGGTCGCCGTGCTGGTCAACGGCGTCGAGGCCGCCGCCGCCGACGGCAAGCGCAGCTACCAGCCGCGTGGCGAGGAGGAGCTCAAGCAGCTCGGCGCGCTGGTCCGCTCGGCGATCGGCTTCGACGCCAAGCGCGGCGACACCGTCGAGGTCGTCAGCCTGCGCTTTGCCGAGGGCGAGCAGATCGAGGCGCCGCCCGAGAGCTTCCTCGGCCTGGAAAAGAGCGACTATTTGCGCATCGGCGAGGTTGCCGGGCTGCTGGTGCTCGGCCTGCTGGCGCTGCTGCTGGTGGTGCGCCCGCTGGTCGGCCGTCTGCTCGCCGGCATGCGGCCCGTGTCGGCGGCGCAGCCCGCGCGGGCCGGCGGCAACCTGGCCCTCGCGGGTCCCGAGGGCGAGGCACCGGGCGCCGTGCTGGCCGAGCGCGAGCCCATCACCGTGCAGCGCCCGGCCATCGAGCAGATGATCGACATCGCCCGCATCGAGGGGCAGGTCAAGGCCTCGAGCATGAAGAAGATCGGCGAGATCGTCGAGAAGCATCCCGACGAGGCGGCGGCGATCGTGCGCAACTGGCTCTACCAGGGCAGCTGAGCGGAGGGGCGCGCCGTGGCCGGCAAGGAGGAACACCGCCCGCTCACCGGGCCGCAGAAGGCGGCGATGCTGATGCTCGCGCTCGGCGAGGAGCACAGCGCGCGCATCTGGCCGCTGCTCGACGACGAGGAGATTCGCGAGATCTCGCAGACCATGGCCAATCTCGGCGCCATCAATTCCGAGATGGTCGAGAAGCTGTTCATCGAGTTCGTCAACCAGTTCTCCTCCACCGGCTCGCTGGTCGGCACCTTCGAGAACACCGAGCGCCTGCTGATGAAGGCGCTGCCGACCGACCGCGTCGAACTGATCATGGAGGAGATCCGCGGTCCCGCCGGCCGCACCATGTGGGACAAGCTCGCCAACGTCAACGAGCAGGTGCTGGCCAGCTACCTGAAGAACGAATACCCGCAGACCGTCGCCGTGGTGATGGCCAAGATCAAGCCCGAGCACGCCGCGCGCGTGCTCGCCGCGCTGCCCGAGGACTTCGCCATGGAGGTCGTCATGCGGATGCTGCGCATGGAGGCGGTGCAGAAGGAGGTGCTCGACAAGGTCGAGCAGACGCTGCGCGTCGAGTTCATGTCGAACCTGGCCCGCACCAACCGCCGCGACAGCCACGAGATGATGGCCGAGATCTTCAACAATCTCGACCGCAACACCGAGAACCGCTTCCTCGCCGCGCTCGAGGAGCGCAGCCGCGACTCGGCGGAGCGCATCAAGGCGCTGATGTTCACCTTCGAGGACCTGATCAAGCTCGACCCGTCGGCGGTGCAAACCCTGCTGCGCGCCGTCGAGAAGGACAAGCTGGCCCTCTCGCTGAAGGGGGCGTCGGACGCGCTGCGCGACCTCTTCTTCTCCAACATGTCGGAACGCGCCGGCAAGATCCTGCGCGAGGACATGGAGGCGATGGGGCCGGTGCGCCTGCGCGACGTCGACGAGGCGCAGATGCAGATGGTCAACACCGCCAAGGACCTCGCCGCCAAGGGCGAGATCATCCTGGCCGACAACAAGGGGGACGACGAGCTCGTCTATTGAGGACGGCCCGGCATGGCGCAAATGGCGAAATTCCTCTTCGACGTATCCTTCGACGACGGCGCCGGGCGCGCTGCCGCGGCGCCGGCGATCGCGCCGCGGATCAGCGCCGAGCAGCTGGCCGACGCCGTCGCCCGGGCCCGCGCCGAGGGTTTCGCCGCCGGGCAGGCGCAGGCGCGGACCGCGGCCGAAGGCGAGGCCGCGCGCGCCCTCGCCGCCATTGCCGAGCAGCTCGCCGGAATGGCCGCGGCCCGGACCGAAACCGAGGCCCGGCTGCGGGCCGAGACGGTCCAACTGGCGACGGCGATCGCCGGCAAGCTCGCCGCCGCGCTGCTGCGCCGCGAGCCCGCGGCGGAGATCGAGGCGCTGATCCTCGCCTGCCTGGCCGAGGTGCGCGACGAGCCCCGGCTCGTCGTCCGGGTCGCGCCGGCGGCGGTCGATATGCTGCGCGAGCGCATCGACGGCCTGGCGGCCGGCGCCGGCTACGCCGGCAAGATGGTGCTGCTGGCCGACGATGGCCTTGCCGCCGCCGACTGCCGGATCGAATGGGCCGACGGCGGCGCCGAACGCAACCAGGCCGCCATCGAGGCGCGCATCGAGGCCGCCATCGACCGCTATCTGCAGCGCGCCACGACCTGAGGACCGCGCGGCCCGCCGGCCGCGCCGACAAGGAATGAACGACCATGGCTGACAACGAGGAGCTCGACCTGCAGGACCTGACCGCCTCGCCGCCGCCGGCCGAGGCTCAGCCGACCGGGGAAGCGGCCGAGGAGGCCGCCGCGTCGCGCACCGCCGGCGACCTCGAGACCGTGTTCGACATCCCGGTGCACGTCTCGGCCGTGCTCGGCAAGTCGACGATGCAGGTGAGCCAGCTGCTCAAGCTCGGCCGCGGCGCGGTGGTCGAGCTCGACCGCAAGGTCGGCGAGGCGATCGACATCTACGTCAACAATCGGCTGGTCGCCCGCGGCGAGGTCGTCGTCGTCGACGACCGGCTCGGCGTCACCATGACCGAAATCATCAAGAGCGGCCGCAGCTGACGGCAATGGGCATGCAGGGCAAGGCGATAGATCTCGCGACCGTCTTCGGCCTGTCGGCGGCGTTCCTGCTGATCGCCGCGGCGGTGGCGCTCGGCGGCTCGCCGGCGTCGTTCGTCGACCTGCCGTCGATCCTGATCGTGGTCGGCGGCACCTTCGCGGTGACGACGATCTGCTTCTCGCTTTCCGAGATCGGCCGCGCCCAGGGCGTCATCCTGCGCGCCCTCTTCCACCGCCACGCCGATCCGGGCGAGGCCGCCGTCGCCATGCTGCGCTACGCCGAAAAGGCGCGCCGCGACGGCCCGCTCGGCCTGCAGGCGACGGTCAAGGAGCTGCGCGGCGAGCCCTTTCTCGGCCAGGCCCTGCAGCTGGTCGTCGACGGCACCGCCGCCGACGAGATCGAGCGCATCCTGCGCCGCGAGATCGGCGCCACCGCGCAACGCCACCTCAAGTCGGCTTCGGTGCTGCGCAAGGCGGCCGAGGTGGCGCCGGCGATGGGCCTGATCGGCACGCTGGTCGGCCTGGTGCAGATGCTCGGCAACCTGAACAACCCGGGCGCGGTCGGCCCGGGCATGGCGGTGGCACTGCTCACCACCTTCTACGGCGCCGTGCTGGCCAACATGGTGTTCGCGCCGCTCGCCGCCAAGCTCGAGCGCAATTCCGAGGAGGAGATGCTGCTGCACAACGTCTACCTCCAGGGGGCGGCCTCGATCGGACGGCAGGAGAATCCGCGCCGGCTGGAGCTCCTGCTCAACACCCTGCTGCCGCCGGCCAAACGCGTCCGCTATTTCGACTGAGCGCTCGTCGGGAGACAGACCATGCGATTGTTGATCATCGGTTCGCTCAACGGCCAGATCGGCGCCGCCAGCAAGATCGCCATGGCGCGCGGCGCCAAGGTCGGCCACGCCGACGACATCGACGCGGCGTTGCAGGCCCTGCGCGCCGGCCAGGGCGCCGACCTGGCGATGATCGATGTCGGCCTCGACATCCGCCGCCTGATCGAGAGCCTGAAGAGCGAGCGCATCAGCCTGCCGGTCGTCGCCTGCGGCATCGGCTCCGACGCCCGCGCCGCGGTCGACGCCATCCGCGCCGGCGCCCGCGAATACATCCCGCTGCCGCCGCAGGCCGAGCTGATCGCCGCCGTGCTCGAGGCGGTGGCCGAGGAAACCCATCAGCTGATCTTCCGCGACGCCAAGATGGGCGAGCTGGTCAGGCTGGCCGAGCAGGTGGCGCCGTCCAACGCCTCGATCCTGATCACCGGCGAGAGCGGCACCGGCAAGGAGGTGCTGGCGCGCCATCTGCACAACAAAAGCGCGCGCGCCGACAAGGCCTTCGTCTCGGTCAACTGCGCGGCGATTCCCGACACCCTGCTCGAATCCGAGCTGTTCGGCCACGAGAAAGGCGCCTTCACCGGCGCCGTCGCCCGCCGCATCGGCAAGTTCGAGGAGGCCAACGGCGGCACGCTGCTGCTCGACGAGATCAGCGAGATGGAGGTGCGCCTGCAGGCCAAGCTGCTGCGCGCCATCCAGGAGCGCGAGATCGACCGCATCGGCGGCAGCAAGCCGGTCAAGGTCGATATCCGCCTCATCGCCACCTCGAACCGCGACCTCGCCCAGGAGGTGGCCAAGGGCCGCTTCCGCGAGGATCTGCTGTTCCGCCTCAACGTCCTCAACCTGCGCCTGCCGCCGCTGCGCGAGCGGCCGGCCGACATCCAGGTGCTGGCCGAGCATTTCGCGCGCAAGTATTCCGAGGCCAACGGCGTGGAGGCGCGACCGCTCGCGCCCGAGGCGCTGGCCGAGCTCAAGCGCTGCCCCTGGCGGGGCAACGTGCGCGAGCTCGAGAACACGGTGCACCGCGCCGTCCTGCTGGCCAGCGGCGACGAGATCATGCCCGACGCCATCCGCCTGCCCGACGGCTCGCGGCCGGGCGGGCTGGTCGCCGCCGGCCTCGGCGATCCGGCCAATGCCGCCGCCGTCGCCGCCGACACCCGCACCCTGGTCGGCCGCACCGTCGCCGACGTCGAGCGCGACCTGATCATCGACACGCTGAGCCACTGCCTCGGCAACCGCACGCACGCCGCCAACATCCTCGGCATCTCGATTCGCACGCTGCGCAACAAGCTCAAGCAGTACAGTATCGAGGGCGTCGCCGTTCCGGCGCCGGGCGACGGCCCGCGCGTGACGGCCTGAGGCCGACGGCCGAGCCCGAGCCGCCGTGGCCGAGAGCACCGCCACCGCCCCGCGCCCGCCGGCGCTGCTGCAGCGCCTCGGCGAGGCCGCGCGCCACACCGACCTGGCGCTGGCGCTGGGCATCATCTGCATCCTGGCGGTGCTGATCCTGCCGCTGCCGACCTGGCTGCTCGACATCTCGCTGGCGCTGTCGATCACCTTCTCCGTGCTCGTGCTGATGACCTGCCTGTTCATCGCCCGGGCGCTCGATTTCAGCTCGTTCCCGACCGTGCTGCTGATCGCGACCATGCTGCGGCTGGCGCTCAACCTGGCCTCGACCCGGCTCATCCTCGCCCACGGCCACGAGGGCACCGACGCCGCCGGGCGCGTGATCGAGTCGTTCGGCCATTTCGTCATGCAGGGCAACTTCGTCATCGGGATCGTCGTGTTCGTGATCCTGGTGATCGTGAACTTCATCGTCATCACCAAGGGCGCGGGCCGCATCGCCGAGGTGGCGGCCCGCTTCACCCTGGACGCCATGCCGGGCAAGCAGATGGCGATCGACGCCGACCTCTCGGCCGGGCTGA
>CAYTWJ010000188.1:0-6840 GCA_964442055.1 uncultured Rhodospirillaceae bacterium
CAACCCGCTCGACGGCGTCGTCCTGCTCGCCGGCTGCGACAAGACCACGCCGGCGCAGCTGATGGGCGCGGCCTCGTGCAACCTGCCGACGATCATGGTCTCGGGCGGGCCGATGCTGAACGGGCGTTTCCGCGGCGAGCAGATCGGCTCGGGCACCCATGTCTGGAAATTCTCCGAGATGGTGCGCGCCGGCGAGATGACGCTCGACGACTTCCAGGACGCCGAGGCCTGCATGTCGCGCTCGGCGGGCCATTGCATGACCATGGGCACCGCCTCGACGATGGCCAGCATGGTCGAAGCGCTGGGCATGGGCCTGCCGTCGAACGCGGCCATCCCCGCCGTCGATTCCCGCCGCTACGTGCTCGCCCACATGGCCGGCAAGCGCATCGTCGAGATGGTGCGCGAGAACCTGACGATGTCGAAGGTGCTGACCCGCGAGGCCTTCGAGAACGCGGTCCGCGTCAACGCCGCGATCGGCGGCTCGACCAACGCCATCGTCCACCTGCTGGCGCTCGCCGGCCGCATCGGCGTCAAGCTCGACCTCGACGATTTCGAGCGGCTCGGCCACGACATGCCGCTGCTCGTGGACCTGATGCCTTCGGGCCGCTTCCTGATGGAGGATTTCTACTATGCCGGCGGCCTGCCGGCGCTGATCCGCGAGCTCGGCGAGCTGATCCACAAGGGCGCGCTCACCGTCAGCGGCAAGACGATGGGCGAGAACACGCAGGACGCGCAGTGCTGGAACCGCGAGGTCATCCGCAGCCTCGATAAGCCGCTCAAGAAGAAGGCCGGCATCGCCGTGCTGCGCGGCAACCTGGCGCCCGACGGCGCGGTGATCAAGCCCTCGGCGGCGACGGCGAGGCTGATGAAGCACCGCGGCCGCGCGGTCGTCTTCGAATCGATCGAGGAGTTCAAGGCGCGCATCGACGACCCCAAGCTCGACGTCGACGAGACCTGCGTGCTGGTGCTGAAAGGCTGCGGCCCCAAGGGCTATCCCGGCTTCCCCGAGGTCGGCAACATGCCGCTGCCGCCCAAGATCCTGAAGAAGGGCATCACCGACATGGTGCGCATCTCGGACGCGCGGATGAGCGGCACGGCCTACGGCACGGTCGTGCTGCACGTGTCGCCCGAATCCGCTGCCGGCGGCCCGCTGGCGCTGGTGCGCGAGGGCGACACGATCGAGCTCGACGTCGGCCGGCGCCGGCTGCATCTCGACGTGAGCGAGGCCGAGCTCGAACGCCGGCGCGCCGCCTGGCGGGCGCCCAAGCCGGCCACAGAGCGCGGCTGGGTCAAGCTCTACGTCGACCATGTCGAGCAGGCCGACAAGGGCTGCGACCTCGACTTCCTGGTCGGCCGATCCGGCGCGCCGGTGCCGCGCGAAAGCCACTGAGCGGGCTGGCGGCGGCGCGCTATTTAGCCACTCGGCCGAGCCCCTGCGGCGTCGTCACCAGGACTTCGAGCGCGCCGTCGCGGCCGAGCGCGAGCGGCGCCACCGCGACGCCGGCCGCCTGGTTGACGTAGGCGCGGCGTTCGCCGCTTTCGGGGCGGAACGGCGCATCGTCGAGCGTCGGCGTGGCCGGGTTGGCGTCGGCGACCTTGACGATGTCGCGGCCCTCCGCGCCCCGCCGGTTGACTTCGAGCACCACCATGCCCGAGGCAGGCAGCACTTTGTCGCCACCAACTGGCTGGCGGTTCTCGACCAGCAGGTCGCGATGCTCACCGAGACGCAGCCGGGCCACCAGAACGCCTTTGCCCGAGGCCAGCGGCCGCAAGGTCAGCCGCCGCGTCTCGCCCGCGGCAATGTCGACGACCTGGCCCGGCTCGATCCAGCCGAGCTGCAGGCGCGTGAACGACGAGGGCGGCGGCGGCGGCCCCTTCGGATCGACGAAGTGCTGGCTCATGATGTCCCACGGACCGACATGGATCGCGAAGGTGGAGGGCAGCATCGGCGCATTCGGCGGCGGCCGGCTTTGCAAATCGAAGTCATAAAGATCGGGTACCACGCGATCGCCGCCGCGGGCGCCGCCGAGCGCGTGCAGGAAGTCGTGCGCGGCATGGCCGACATGGGCGTTGTCGGCGGAGACTATCGCCGGGCGGGAGAATTCGCCGCCGCCGCGCAGCCGGACGGTCTCGAGGCGGGCCCGGGCTTGCCGCACGCCGGACAGCATGCCCGGGTTGGCGCAGTAGGCGATCATGCCATAGCCCTCGCCGGGCCGAGTCTCGGCGCCGACCACGATCCAGGCCTGGTCGAAGGCGTCGAGGTCGACTTCGCGCCGGGCAGCGCCGAGCGCGTCCGCGAGCAGGCGATGCACCCGCTGCCGGTCCACATCGTAGTTGAACGGGCTGACCTTGTACTCGGCGAGCGGCAATGGCATGTCGAGCCAGCCGACGACGGTGGGGGCGACCGATGCTTTGCCGTAGGAGGCCATGCGGATGTAACGGTCCACCCCCGCTGCCTTCTCGCGGATCTGGTCCAGGCTGCGCGACGGTGTCGTGCCCGGAAAGCGCGTCGCCACGACCAGCAGGCGTTGCGTCCCCCGGACCTGCGCCGGCTCGGCAAGATCGGCCGTGGCTGGTTGCCCGGCAGCGAGAAGCGCGGCGAGAACCAAGACGGCTCCGACAATCAGTCGCAGCATGCGGCATCTCCCGTGCTGACGGACCTGCATCGACGAGCTAACGGAAATTCCGGCGACCCCGCGCTGACGCGAAAAGCATCATATAAGTTTGCCCCGCGGTTGTAAGCCACTTGGCGCGGGCGGCGGGGACCGGCTAGGATGCGCGCGCCCGGCGACAGGGCGAACGATCCGCGTCCACGCGGACTAGTGGGAGGAAGCAAGGGCCGATGGCCAGCGTTGATGTACGCGGCGCACGCAAAAGGTTCGGCGCCGTCGAGGTTCTGCACGGCGTCGACATCGACATCGCCGACCAGGAGTTCGTCGTTCTGGTCGGGCCGTCGGGCTGCGGCAAGTCGACGCTGCTGCGCATGATCGCCGGCCTCGAGGAGATCAGCGGCGGCGAGATCGCCATCGGCGGCACCGTGGTCAACCGCGTGCCGCCGAAAGAGCGCGATGTCGCCATGGTGTTCCAGAACTACGCGCTCTATCCGCACATGAAGGTCTGGGACAACATGGCCTTCAGCCTGAAGCTGCGCCGCGCCGACGCGGCCGTGATCGACAAGCGCGTGCGCGAGGCGGCCGAGATTCTCGGCCTCACCCCATATCTCGACCGCTACCCCCGCCAGCTCTCGGGCGGCCAGCGCCAGCGCGTGGCGATGGGCCGGGCGATCGTGCGCGACCCGCAGGTCTTCCTGTTCGACGAGCCGCTCTCCAACCTCGACGCCAAGCTCAGGGTGCAAATGCGCACCGAGATCAAGGCGCTGCACCAGCGGCTCAAGACCACCTCGATCTATGTCACCCACGATCAGGTCGAGGCAATGACCATGGCCGACCGCATCGTCGTCATGCACGACGGCCGCGTCGAGCAGATCGGCACGCCGCTCGAGCTCTATGACAGCCCGGTGAACCTGTTCGTCGCCGGCTTCATCGGCTCGCCGGCGATGAACTTCATCGAGGGCACGCTCGGCCGCGCCAACGGCCAGGCCTGGGTCGAGGCCGCCGACGGCGCCCGCCTGCCGGCGCCCGGCGCCAGCGCCGCAACTGCCGGCAGCCGGGTGATCTGCGGCATCCGCCCCGAGCACCTGGCGCTGGCCGGCGCGGCGGGCGGTGTCGCCGCCACCGTCGAGGTGGTCGAGCCCACCGGCGCCGAGACCCAGGTCGTGGTCAACATGGCCGGCGGCCAGGTCACCGCGGTGTTCACCGAGCGGCACAATTTCCGGCCGGGCGAGCGGATCGCACTCGCCGCGCGCCCCGATCTCGTACACCTGTTCGACGCCGAGAGCGGGCGTCACCTGTAGCGTTCTCGCATCAACCACAACGGGAGGGAGCCCAAATGAACGATTTCTCGAGACGCGATGCGTTGAAGATCGGCGCCGGCGCGATCGCCGGCGGCATGGTCGGATCGAGCCTCGGCGCCGGAACGGCGCAGGCGCAGGCGGCACCGACGCTGAGCTACAAGATCGAAAAGGGCGCAAGTCTGCGCGTGCTGCGTCCCTCGAAGTTCGTCCAGGGCGACGAGACGATGTGGCTCGAGAACACCAAGAAGTTCACCCAGGTCACCGGCGTCCCGGTCAAGGTCGAGAGCGAGGGCTGGGAGGACCTGCGGCCGAAGTCGGCGGTGGCGGCGAACGTCGGCAAGGGGCCCGACGTCGTCTACGGCTGGTACGACGACGCGCACCAGTACCCGGAGAAGCTGCTCGACCTGACCGATCTCGGCGAGTACTTGGACAAGAAGTACGGCGGCTGGTACGACGTCTGCAAAAAGTTCGGCATGCGCCGCGGCCGCTGGATCGCGCTGCCGCTCGGCGCCGCCGGCGCCCGCATCACCTACCGCATCTCGGCGCTCAAGGAAGCCGGCTTCGACAAGTGGCCGAGCGACCTGTCCGGCATGCTCAAGGCCTGCCAGGCGCTCAAGGCCAAGGGCAAGCCCGGCGGGCTCGCGCTCGGCAACGCCGTCGGCGACGGCAATACCTGGTGCCACTGGATCGTCTGGGCCTTCGGCGGCAAGATGGTCAACGAGAAGGACCAGGTGGTCATCAACAGCCCGGAGACCGTCGCCGCGCTGGAATACGCCAAGCAGCTCTACGAGACCTTCGTCCCCGGCACGCTGAGCTGGCTCGACCCGGCCAACAACAAGGCCTTCCTCGACGGCCAGATCAGCTGGACCATCAACGGCATCTCGATCTACTACGCGGCCAAGAACTCGCAGGATCCGGCGATCAAGGCGATGGCCGCCGACATCGACCACGCGGTCCTGCCGGTCGGGCCGGTCGGCAGACCGACCGAGCTGCACCTGACCGTGCCGGCGATGGTGTTCAAGTACTCGAAGTACCCGAACGCGGCCAAGGACTACATCCGCTTCATGTTCGAGAAGGAGCAGTACGTGCCCTGGCAGGAGGCCTCGATCGGCTATTTCAGCCAGCCGCTCAAGGCCTACGAGAAGAGTCCGATCTGGACCGTCGACCCCAAGCACACGCCGTTCCGCGACCTGATGAGCAAGATGCTGTGGCCGAGCTATGCCGGTTCGCTCGGCTACGCCTCGGCGGGCGCGCTCGCCGACTTCATCATGGTCAACATGGTGGCGCAGGCGGCATCGGGCGCCAAGTCGCCGAAGGACGCGGCGGCCGAGGCGCAGAAGCGGGCCGAGCGTTACTACCGGGTCTGAACGCGAAGCAATCCGAGGCGGCGGGCGACAGCCGTCGTCCGCCGCCCGGCCTGCCCCAGTTGCAACGATGACGATTGCGGTCAAGACCACCCTTCCGGCGCCGCGCCTATCGGCGGCGCGGCTGCTCGACCATCCGACCTTCCTGTCGTTCGCCTTCATGTTGCCGGCGGCGTCGATCCTGCTCCTGTTCCTGACCTATCCGCTCGGCCTCGGCATCTGGATGGGCTTCACCGACGTCAAGATCGGCCGGCCGGGCGTCTTTGTCGGCATCGAGAACTACGTATCGCTGTTCCAGGACAGCGTCTTCTTGCTCAGCGTGTTCAACACGCTGCTCTACACCATCGTCGCGACGGTGCTGAAATTCGCGCTCGGGCTGTGGCTGGCGCTGCTGCTCAATCACGCGCTGCCCTTCAAGGCCTTCGTCCGCGCCATCGTGCTGCTGCCCTACATCGTGCCGACCGTGCTGTCGGCGATCGCCTTCTGGTGGATCTACGACCCGCAATTCTCGATCATCTCGTGGTCGCTCGAGCGACTCGGCCTGATCGACGTCTACATCGACTTCCTCGGCGTGCCGTGGAACGCGCGCTGGTCGGTGATCGCCGCCAACGTCTGGCGCGGCATCCCTTTCGTCGCCATCTGCCTGCTCGCCGGGCTGCAGACCATCTCGCCCTCGCTCTACGAGGCGGCGGCGCTCGACGGCGCCAATGCCTGGCAGCGCTTCCGGCACGTCACCGTGCCGATGCTGATGCCGATCCTCTCGGTGGTGCTGACATTCTCGGTGCTGTTCACCTTCACCGACTTCCAGCTCATCTACGCCATCACCCGCGGCGGACCGCTCAACGCCACCCACCTGATGGCCACGCTGGCGTTCCAGCGCGCCATCCCCGGCGGGCAGCTCGGCGAGGGCGCGGCGATCGCCACCGCGATGATCCCGTTCCTGGTCGCCGCCACGGTGTTCAGCTATTACGGCCTGCAGCGCCGCAAATGGCAGCAGGGAGGCGCCGATGACTGAAGCGGCGCCGGCTGCGACGACTGCCGTCGCCGATTCGGCCGGGATGGGCTATCTCGAGACCGTGCCGCGCCGGCTGGTCACCGTCTACCTGCCGCTGGCCGTCTTCGTCTTCGTGCTGCTGTTCCCCTTCTACTGGATGGCGGTCACCACCTTCAAGCCGAACGACGAGCTCTACAATTTCAAGGCCCACAACCCGTTCTGGATCTCCAGCCCGACGCTCGCCAACGTCAACAAGCTGCTGTTCCAGACCGACTATCCGGCCTGGCTGGTGAACACCATGACGGTGGCGGTGGCGGCAACCTTCCTGTCGATCTTCGCCAGCGTGCTCGCCGCCTACGCGATCACCCGGCTGCGCTTCCGCGGCGCGCAGACGGTCGGCCTCTTGATCTTCCTCGCCTACCTGGTGCCGCCCAGCATCCTGTTCATCCCGCTGGCGACGATGGTCTACGGCCTCGACCTCTACGACACCAACTGGGCGCTGATCCTCACCTACCCGACCTTCCTGATCCCGTTCTGCACCTGGCTGTTGATGGGCTATTTCAAGTCGA
>CAYTWJ010000189.1:0-6812 GCA_964442055.1 uncultured Rhodospirillaceae bacterium
CAGGAAGGCGGCGAAGAGCGTGGTGGGGCCACGGTCGAGCCGGCTGACGCCGCCCGCGCGCAAAAGGCCCCGTCCCTCCCGGTCGCCCTGCGGCGGTCGCCCGCAGCGGCGCGCGCCTTGCCCGATGTCCCCGCATCGCGCCGCGGCGCGCGCCTCGCGGCCCGCACGCGCCGCATGGCGACAGAACCGATTCGAAATAGGGGAATCATGCTCTAACAACCGAAATAGCGGCTCAGCACCCGCGCGTAGATTTCGGTCAGCGCCGCGAGGTCGGCGAGCCGGACCCGCTCGTCGGTCTTGTGCATGGTCTGTCCGACCAGGCCAAACTCGGCGACCGGGCAGAAGGCGCGGATGAAGCGCGCGTCCGACGTGCCGCCGGTGGTCGAGAGCGCGGGGCGGGCGCCGAGCACGTCGGCGACCGCCGCCTGGATCAGTTCCGAGAACGGGCCGGGCTCGGTCAGGAAGGGCTCGGCGCCGAGCTCGACCTCGAGCCGGTAGCGCCCGCCGATGCGGTCGAGCCGCTCCCGCAGCCAGCGCTCGAGCCCGGGCCCGGTATGCTCGGTGTTGAAGCGGATGTTGAAGACGGCGCGCGCTTCGGCGGGGATCACGTTGGCCGCCGGGTTGCCGACGTCGACGCTGGTGATTTCGAGGTTCGAGGGCTCGAAATGGGCGTTGCCCTCGTCGAGCCGCGGCTCGGCGATGGCGAGCAGCATGCGGCAGAGGCGCGGGATCGGGTTGTCGGCGAGATGCGGATAGCCGACATGGCCCTGTACCCCGGCCACCGTCAGCCGCCCGGTGAGAGAGCCGCGGCGGCCGATCTTGACCATCTCGCCCAGCCGCGTCGGATTGGTCGGCTCGCCGACCAGGCAGGCGTCGAGCCGCTCGCCGCGCGCCGCCAGCCATTGCAGCACCTTGGCGGTGCCGTTGATCGCCGGGCCTTCCTCGTCGCCGGTGATGAGCAGGCTGATCGAGCCGCCGAGCCTCGTGCCGTGCTCGCCGATCAGCCGCGCCGCGGCGGCGACGAAGGCGGCGATCGCGCCCTTCATGTCGGCGGCACCGCGGCCCAGGAGCACGCCGTCGTGAAGCTCGGCGGCGAAGGGCTCGACCGTCCATCCGGCGCGGTCGCCGACCGGCACCACGTCGGTATGGCCGGCGAAGCAGAAGTTCGGCGCGGCGTCGCCGTAGCGGGCATAGAGGTTGTCGACGTCGGCGGTGCCGGGCGCCGAGAAGCGCAGGCGGTGGCAGGCGAAGCCGAGCGGCCTCAGCGCGCGCTCCAGCACGTCGAGCGCGCCAGCGTCCTCGGGCGTGACGCTGGGGCAGCGGATCAGGTCGCGGGCCAGGTCCAGGGCGAGGTCTGGCGCGTCGACCGCAGGAAGGGTGTCCATGGTGCGGGTGTAATCCGCCACCGTGCCGCGGTCAATCGGCGGCGTGGCCAGTCGTCCGGCGGCCGCGTCGGCGATGGCGGATGGAAGCGACGAGGGTTCCTTCGTCCGATCCCTCCGCGTTAATGTCATGGGAGCAAGGCCATGCCGCCGCCGACTGACCCGACTCTGCAACGCTATCGCCGTGCGGCGTCCAGCGCTGTGGCGGCGGTCACGATCGCGCTCGCCGCGCCTTCGCCGGCGGCCGGCGACGAGCCGGCGGCGCCGCGCGGCACCTTCAATCTTCTGATCGAGAACGACCTGATCGCCGGCACCGATCGCCATTACACGCACGGCCTGCAGGCACGCTGGCTTTCCGGCGCCGACGACGTGCCGGGCTGGGTGCGCGAGCTCGGCACCGCCTTGCCGCTGTTCGCGCCCAAGGCGGCGCTGCGCGTCTCCTACGCGCTCGGCCAGAGCATCTTCACGCCTGACGACATCGGCCGCGCCGAGCTCATTGCCGACGACCGCCCCTATGCCGGCTGGCTCTATGGCGGCATTGGCCTGGTCGGGGCCACGCCCGAGCGCATCGACACGCTCGAGCTCGATCTCGGCGTGGTCGGCCCGGCGTCGCTCGCCGAGCCGGTGCAGAAGCGCTGGCACGCCCTGATCAAGACGACGCGGCCGCAAGGCTGGGACCACCAGCTCGGCAACGAGCCGGGCGTCGTGCTCTATTACGAGCGCAAGTGGCGGCGCTTCCAGCGCTTCCCGTTCGCCGGTCTGCAGGGCGACCTGATGCCGCATCTCGGCGCCGCGGCGGGCAACGTCTTCACCTACGGCGCCGGCGGCCTGACGCTGCGCCTCGGCAACGACCTGGCCGAGGATTTCGGCGCGCCGCGCATCCAGCCGGCGCTGCCGGGCTCCGGCTTCTTCGTCGCCGACCAGCCCTTCGGCTGGTACCTGTTCGCCGGGGTCGAGGGCCGGGCCGTGGCGCGCAACATCTTCCTCGACGGCAGCACCTTTGCCGACAGCCACAGCGTCGACAAGCGCCCCCTGGTCGGCGATTTCCAGGTCGGCCTCGCGCTCACCCTGGGCCCCGTGCGCCTGACCTACAGCCACATCTTCCGCACCCGCGAGTTCGACGGGCAGGACGAGCCGGACAGCTTCGGCGCGCTCAGCCTGGCGCTGAGCTTCTAGCCGCGCGCGGCCTGCACCGGCGGGCAGGGCACGGTGCCGTATGAGCAGAAGACGCAGCAATCGCCCGGTTTCGGCCGCAGCAGGCGGCGACAGGCAGGGCATTCGTAGAAATATTGGCAGGCATCCGTCGGCATGCGTTCGGCGTGCGCGGCGCCGCAATGCGGGCAGGTGATGACGGAGATCGTCCGGTCCGGCCCGGAACAGCCGTGGTCGCAGCTCGCGCCGAGCGCGGGGTCGTTGCCGCCGGCGGACATGCGGCAGCCTGTCAGACGACGGTAAGCGCGAGCACGACCAGCACGGCCGCCGACAGGAGGCCGACCTGGGCGATCCGGTCCGGCCTCGCCTGTATGCAGGCGCCGGTTTCGCAGTTCCGTTTCCTGCGGCCGAGCAGCATGACGAATCCGCCGCCGATCAGCGCCAGCGACGCGACGAGGAAATACGGCCGATAAGGCGCCAAGGCGAACAGCCCGCCAAACCACGTGCCGCCGATCCCGGCGCTGACGAGCGTGAGCGGGATTACGCAGCAAGAGGCCAGTCCTAGGGCGGAAACCAGGCTGCCGAGCGCCGCCAGTCGTGGGCCGGCCGCGCCGGCGACAAGCTCTCGCGTGGTTGGCGACGCCATCTCCGGCTGGTCGCTCGCATCATCTGACGTCATTGCCATACCCCTTGCCGATCACGTAGCCTGCCCATCTCAGGCCCTGTAGCGACTACCGGTTCAAGAGGGATCTGCTCACGATGTCGCGAGCGGCGCGGGAAAGGGACGCGGACCTGACCGAGGAATTGACCATCGGGCAGCTCGCTCGCCGCACCGGAGTCAACCGCGAAACCGTCCGGTACTACGAGCGCATCGGGCTGCTTGACGGCCCGCCGCGCACCGCCTCGGGCTACCGGCGCTATCGCGGCGAGGACGTGCGGCGGCTGATCTTTATCCGGCGAGCGCGCGATCTCGGCTTTTCCCTTGACCGGGTGCGGACGCTGCTCGGGCTTGCCGCGGCGCCGGACCGGAACTGCGCCGAGGTGCGCTCGGTAGCGATCGACCATCTTGCGGAGATACGCGGCAAGCTCGCCGACCTGCGGCGCATGGAGCGGGTTCTGGCGGAGCTTGTGGCGGCCTGCGGCGAAGGCCGTCAGCCGGCATGTCCGCTGGTCGAAGTGCTGTCGGTGCGCCAATGACGCTCGACGACCGGCCGCTCCTCAATCAGCCGCAGCTGATGAACGTCGTCCTCAAGGCGGCAGCCGACGGCGCGGCCTCGCCCGCCGACTGCCTGGCGCGCCTCAAGGCGGTGTTCGCGGCGGCGCACGAGGCGGTGGCGGCGGACGACGCCGAACTCATCGACCTGCTGCAGGAGGCGCGCACGCATCTGCTCGCCGCCGGCGCGCTCGAGCCGGCCGGCGAGGACCGCTTGCGCCTGACCTCGCGCGGGCGGCAGCTCTTGGCCGCGCACCCCGCCGGCATCGACGATTCGGTGTTGATGGAATTCCCCGAGTTCCGCCGCTTCGTGCGCCGCGCCGCGACGCCGAAGGGCGACCGGCGGGTGGCGGCGGCGGCGCTGCGCGAAAAGGAATACGACGAGGGCCACGCGGCCTTTCGCGCCGGCAGGACGGCCGCCGAGAACCCCTACGACCAGGACAGCGCCCAGTTCCTGGCCTGGGAGAACGGCTGGTTCGAGGCGCGCGACGAGGAGGTCGACCACGGCGCCTGAGCAGCCGGGTCCGGCAATCGGCGGGCAGCCGGATTGGCCCGCCAGGAGGTGCGAGCATGAACCTGCACTACACGGTCGGCATGACGCTGGAGGGACGCACGCGCCATGTCAGCATCGACGCCGAGGACGCGCTGATCGCCGCGCTCAAGGTCAAGCAGGCCTATCCGGCGGCGACGATCACCTATTCGCGCAAGAAGAACCGGCGCGGCGACCACCGCCATCCGGCGCCGAAGCACGCCAAGTGAGCGCGGTCAGTCGCGCAGCAGCTCGTTGATCGAGGTCTTGGCGCGCGTGCCGGCGTCGACGCGCTTGACGATCACCGCGCAATAGAGCGACGGGCCCGGCGAGCCGTCGGCCAGCGGCTTGCCCGGCAGCGCGCCCGGCACCACCACCGAAAAGGCCGGCACGCGGCCCCAATGCACCTCGCCGGTGGCGCGGTCGATGATCTTGGTCGAGGCGCCGATATAGACGCCCATCGACAGCACCGAGCCGCGCTCGACGATGACGCCTTCGGCGACCTCGGAGCGCGCGCCGATGAAGCAGTCGTCCTCGATCACCACCGGGCCGGCCTGCAGCGGCTCGAGCACGCCGCCGATGCCGGCGCCGCCCGAGATATGGCAGTTCTTGCCGATCTGCGCGCACGAGCCGACCGTCGCCCAGGTGTCGACCATGGTGCCGCTGTCGACATAGGCGCCGAGATTGACGAAGCAGGGCATCAGCACCACGCCGGGCGCGATGTAGGCGCCGCGGCGGACGACGCAGGTCGGCACGGCGCGGAAGCCGGCGGCGCGGAAGCGCGCCGCGTCCCAGCCGGCGAACTTCGAGGGCACCTTGTCGAACCAGGGCGCGTCGCCGCCGGGGCCGCCGGCGATCGGCGCCATGTCGTTGAGGCGGAACGACAGCAGCACCGCCTTCTTCAGCCACTGGCGCACCTGCCAGCGGCCGTCGATCCTCTCGGCCACCCGCGTCTCGCCGGCGTCGAGGGCGGCGAGCGCCGACTCGACGGCTTCGCGCACCTCGCCCCGGGTTGCCGGCGAGACCTGGTCGCGCTTCTCCCAGGCGGCGTCGATGATCGGCGGCAAGGTGGCAAGGTCGGTTGGCATCGGATTTCGATCGGCGGCTGGCGGGAGGCCCGACAATAGCGGGCAAGCCCGGGCTGTCAATCGGGCGGGAACGGTCCCCGGCGCGGTCCACGGTCGGCCAGCCACGCCGCCAGATCTTCGGCGACGTGGTCGACGAATGGCGGCTGGGCCTCGCCGATGCGCTCGCGCTCGCGCGCATTGGGCACCCACACCGTGGTCATGCCGAGCTCGGCCGCCGGCGCCAGGTTGCCGGCGATGTCCTCGACCATGGCGGCGCGGCGCGGCGCGAAGCCGAAGCGGCCGACCAGCGCCGCGTAGGCGGCCGGGTCGGGCTTCGGCCGCCACCCGGCGGCGGCGATGTCGTGGATCGCCTCGAAATGCCGGGCGATGCCGAGGCGGTCGAGGACCCGCTCGGCATGGGCCGTCGAGCCGTTGGTATAGATCAGCTTGCGGCCGGCGAGCGCGGCGAGCGCCGCATCGAGCGCCGCCCACGGGCGCAGGATGCCAAGGTCGATGTCGTGCACGTAGTCGAGGAATTCCTGCGGCTCGACGCCATGCGCCGTCATCAGGCCGCGCAGCGTCGTCCCGTGCTCGTGGAAATACTGCTTCTGCAGGCGCTTCGCCTCGTTGAGCCCCACGCCCAGCCGGCCGGCGACGTACTCGCCCATGCGGCGGTCGATCTGGGCGAAGAGGTTGCACTCGGCGGGGTAGAGCGTGTTGTCGAGGTCGAACAGCCAGACCTCGACATGGTCGAGCCGGTCCGGGGTGGCGGGGGCGGCGGGCAGGGACATGGCGACAATCTGGGGCGGGCGGGAGCCAAGCGCAACCGGCCGCTGGTTTACACGGTGTTAAGGCCGCTCGCCTAGGCTTGCCGGTTGTTCGGCGCCGGCTCTGCCGGCGCGTTGCGCCACGCCATCCAGGACCGTCGATGCTTGCCCCCGCTCCGGAGCTTGAGCCCGCTGCCCCGGCCGATGCCAGGCCGGACCTCGGCGCCGCCGCCAGCGCGCTGGACCCGTCGTCGTTGATCGCCACTTTTCCGGGACCGGCGCTGACACTCGACCCCGCCGGCGGCGTGCTCGCGGCCAATCCGCGTGGCGCCGCGCTGGCCGCGGCGCTCACGGCCGAGCGGCGCGGGGCCCTGGCGGCGTTGGTCGATGACGGCCGTCCCCGGCTCGATCGCATCGAGCTGCCGGGCGCCGAGGGCGGGCTGGCGCTGCAGCTCGTTCTCTTGCCGCTGCGCGGCCCCGGCCGGCAGGTCCTTGTGCTCGCCGCCGACCTGACCCTCGAGCGCAACCTGATCGCCGCGCTGACCGGGTCGCGCCAGCGCTTCCGCGACCTCGTCGCCTGCTCGACCGATTTCGCCTGGGAAACCGGCGCCGACGGCCGCTTCGCCTATGTCAGCCCGCGCGGCGCGCTCGGCTTCTCGCCCTGGGAGCTCGAAGGCCGCAGCGCCGCCGAGCTGCGCGCCG
>CAYTWJ010000190.1:0-6801 GCA_964442055.1 uncultured Rhodospirillaceae bacterium
CCACGTAGTCGACGACCTGGCGGGGGCCAGCCTCGCCGGTCTGGACGCGCTGGGCGAGGCCCAGATCGGCGACGAAGACGTCGGTCCTGAGGCTCAGCCCCCAGGCGGCGAAGAGCCGGGGCAGCGCCGAGCCGTGCTCGGCCAGCATCGGCGGCATGCCGCTCATGTCGGGGATCGTCGCCGCGGTCTCGGAATAGGGATCGGCGAGCACGATCACCTTGCCGCCGCGCAGCACGAACTGGTCGATGGCATAGAGCGCCTGGTCGCCCAGGCCCTTGGCGTGGACCAGCAGCAGCACGTCGATCTTGGGCTCGATCGCCCTGATGTCGGCATCGAGCGTGCGCAGCTCGAAGAACTGCCTAAGCTGGGCCATGATCGCGTAGGGCTGCGACTGGCCGCGCATCGCCGCCATCATGCCGCCGGGGCCGAATTCGAGCGGCAAGGCGCCGAGCACGCCGACCACCGGCTTCTTCGGCAGGCTGAGGGCGTAGACCAGCCTGGTCAGGTCGTATTCGAGGAACTGCTCCTTCTCGGCCTGGAAGAACGGGATCACCTGCTGGTCGTCGACGCTGTTGGTGCCGACCAGGCCGAAATAGAAGGCGCGGCCGGAACTGTCGACCGGCACCGCCTGCACGCCGGCCTGCACGGCGCGGTCCTCGGCGTCCGAGAACGGCTCGGGGTCGATCACCTCGAGCCGGATGCGCCCGCCCGAGAGCGCGGCGTAGCGCTCGAGCAGCTCGCGCACGCGGTTGGCGTAGAGCTTCACCTGCGGCAGCTCGTTGGCGAGCTTGTCGGAGAAGAAGAAGCGCAGCGCGATCGGCTCGTTGAGCGCGGCGAGCACGTTGCGCGTGCCCTGCGAGAGCGTGTAGAGCCGATCCTCGGTCAGGTCGAGGCGCGCCTGGCGCAGGCCGGCCCCGGCCAGCACGTTGATGGCGACGAACAGCGCGGCGGCGATGACGATGCCGGTGCCGGTGAGGAATTTGCGCGTCATCGCCCCTCACCCCGCCTTCTTGATGTCGACGACGATCGCCGCGGCGAACAGCCAGAAGCCGATCAGCGAGGCGAAATAGACCAGGTCGCGCAGGTCGATGACGCCGTCGGTGATGGCGTTGAAATGGGCGAGGAAGCTGAACGAGGCGACGGCGTCGACGATCACGTCGGGCGCCCAGCCGGAGAAGAAATTGAGCACGATCGGCGCCCCCGACACGGTGAACAGGAACGCGACGACGACGCTGACGATGAAGGCGATCACCTGGTTCTTGGTCGCCGCCGAGACGCATTCGCCGATCGCCAGGTAGCCACCGGCCATCAGGAAGCTGCCGACATAGCCGGCCAGGATGACGCCGTGGTCGGGATCGCCGAGCCAGGCCACGGTCAGCCACATCGGGAAGGTCAGCGCGAGCGCGATGCCGGCGAAGGCCCAGGCGGCGAGGAACTTGCCGAGCACGGCGTCGGCCAGCGTGATCGGCAGCGTCAGCAGGAGCTCGATCGTGCCCGAGCGGCGCTCCTCGGCCCACAGCCGCATGGCGATCGCCGGCAGGAAGAAGAGGTAGAGCCAGGGGTGGAAGGTGAAGAAGGCCTTGAGGTCGGCCTGGCCGCGCGGAAAGAAGTTGCCGACGTAGAAGGTGAAGATGCCGGTGACGAAGAGGAAGACGACGATGAAGACGTAGGCCACCGGCGTGGCGAAGTAGCCGGCGAGCTCGCGGCGGGCGATGGTCGGCGCGTTGCGCATCACGCCGCCTCGGCGGTGATCTGGCGGAACGCGGCGTCGAGCCGCCCCGGCCCGGCGAGGATGCTGCCGATGCGCCAGCCGCCGGGCTCGGGCCGGCCCTCGGCGACGATGCGGCCGCGGTCGATGATGATGGCGCGGGTGCACACCGCCTCGACCTCCTCGAGGATGTGGGTCGAGATGACGATCGCCTTCTCCGCCGCCATCGAGCGGATCAGCGTGCGCACCTCGTGCTTCTGGTTGGGGTCGAGGCCGTCGGTCGGCTCGTCGAGGATCAGCACCGGCGGGTCGTGCAGGATCGCCTGGGCCAGGCCGACGCGGCGCTTGAAGCCCTTGGAGAGCGTGTCGACCGGCTGGTCGAGCACCTCGCCGAGATGGACCAGCTCGACGACGCGGGCGATGCGCTCGGCGCGCAGCGCGCCCTTGAGGCCGCGCACGTCGGCGACGAATTCGAGGAAGGCGCGCGGCGTCATGTCGGGATAGGCCGGCGCGCCCTCGGGCAGGTAGCCGATGCTCGCCTTGGCGGCGATCGGCTCGGCGACGACGTCGTGGCCGCAGACCCGCACCGTGCCGGCGCTCGGCGTGAGAAAGCCGGTGATCATCTTCATGGTGGTCGATTTGCCGGCGCCGTTGGGGCCGAGGAAGCCCAGCACTTCGCCGCGCGCCACCTCGAAGCTGATGCCGCCGACGGCGGTGAAGGGGCCGAAGCGCCGCACCAGGTCGGTTATCTCCAGCATCGCCGCCATGCCTTTGTTCCCCGCGCGGTTTTTTCGCTCCTGCCGGTGTCGCCGACGGCGACCGGCGGGCGCTGGCTAGATAGGCGGAAAACATGCGAGGTTCAAGATGTTTCGGGCGGCCGATGCCGGCTGCCGCTATCACGGGATGGGGGCGCGCTTGGGCCAGCCGACAGCGGACGAGGACGAGCCGCCCTCGCCCTGCATCAAGGTCTGCCGCATCGACCCGGCAAGCGGCCGCTGCGTCGGCTGCCTCAGGACCGGCGAGGAGATCGGCGCCTGGCCGCTTCTCGACGCCGCCGCCAAGCGCGCGCTGCTGCGGGCTCTGGCGCGCCGACGCCAAAGCGCAATCGGATAACATTTCGGTGTCAACGGCGGCGGTCGGCTGCCGCGCGGGGACAAAGCCCCCGCACGGCAGCCGTGGCGCGGACATGGCTGAAACACCGCGAGCGTCGTTCCGGAGGGGGAAACGGACCGGCGCCCGGTCGCGGTTTCCGTCGCGTCATCGCCGATCGGCCCCGCCGCCTTGGCGGCGGGGCGAGGGCTCGGCAGGTCCGGTCGCCGATGGCTGGACGGAGGGGGGAAACGACCGCCACCGCTCGACCGGACCGCCGGAGGCCCTACGCTATGGTTGTGAGGGCCGTTTGCGGCGGCGGCGGGGCGGCAATGCGGCGATTTTGCGGCGCGGCGGACGGCGGGCCGGAAGCTGGCGAGGCCCGGAAGCGCATGGTTATATGGCACGGGATGCCGCCTTCGCCATGAGCAAGTACACCCGCCTCGACGACCGCCTGCACGACTATGTCGTGGCCCATGGCGCGCGCGAGCCGGCGATTCTCGCCCGGCTGCGCGCCGAGACCGCCGGCCTGCCCCTCGCCGGCATGCAGATCGGCGCCGACGAGGGGGCGCTGCTCGCCATGCTGGTGCGGCTGATCGGCGCCCGCCGCTGCCTCGAGATCGGCGTCTATACCGGCTACAGCTCGCTTTGCGTGGCGCTGGCCTTGCCGGCGGGCGGCCGCATCACCGCCTGCGACAGGAGCGAGAAATGGACCGCGGTGGCCCGCCGCTACTGGCGCGAGGCCGGCGTCGCCGACCGCATCGATTTGCGGCTGGGTCCCGCTCTGGCCACGCTCGATTCGCTGATTGCCGCCGGCGCCGCCGGGACTTATGACTTCGCCTTCATCGACGCCGACAAGGAGAACTATGCCGGCTATTACGAGCGCTGCCTTGCCTTGCTGCGGCCGGGCGGGCTCGTCGCCATCGACAACGTGCTGTGGGACGGCGCGGTGGTCGATCCGGCCAAGCAGGATGCCGACACTGCGGCGATCCGCGCCCTCAACGAGCGCGTCCGCGACGATGCGCGCGTCGACATCTGCATGATCCCGCTGGCCGACGGCGTCACCCTGGCGCGCAAGCGCGGCGCGCAACCATGAGCTTCTTTCTCGCCCGGCGGCTGCTCACCCTGGTCGTCACCCTGCTGGCGACCTCGCTGGTGGTCTTCCTGGTGCTCGAAGTGCTGCCCGGCGACCCGGCGCTGCTGATGCTCGGCGTCGACGCCACGCCCGAGCAGCTCGAAAGCCTGCGCCAGCAGCTCGGCCTCGACCGCCCCGCCTGGCTGCGCTACCTGGGCTGGCTCGCCGACATGGCGCGCGGCGATTTCGGCATCAGCTACAGCTACAAGGTGCCGGTGGCGCCGCTGGTCGCCGAGCGCCTGGCGCTGACCGTGCCGCTGGCGCTGCTCGCCATGCTGCTGACCACGGCGATCGCGCTGGTCCTCGGCGTCTACGCCGCCGCCCACCACAACCGCCTCGCCGATCTCGGCATCATGGGGGTGAGCCAGCTCGGCATCTCGATCCCCAACTTCTGGTTCGCCATCCTGCTGATCCTGCTCTTCGCGGTGAAGCTCGGCTGGTTCAAGGCCGGCGGCTTCGCCGGCTGGGATGCCGGCGCCGGGCCGGCGCTCAAGTCGCTGCTGCTGCCGGCGGTCGCGCTCGCCACCGTGCAGGCGGCGATCCTCGCCCGCATCACCCGCTCGGCGGTGCTCGAGGTGCTGCGCGAGGACTTCGTGCGCACGGCGCGCGCCAAGGGCCTCAGCCGCCAGGCGGTGCTCTGGCGCCACGTGCTGCGCAACGCGCTGATTCCGGTGGTCACCATCATGGGCCTCCAGTTCGGCAACCTGCTCGCCGGCTCGATCGTGGTCGAGCAGGTGTTCGCCCTGCCCGGCCTCGGGCGGCTGGTCTTCCAGGCGATCTCGAACCGCGACATCGAGGTGGTGAAGGGCGTCGTCGTGCTGCTCGCCCTCATGGTGGTGACGATCAACTTCCTCGTCGACCTGCTCTACGCCGTCATCGACCCGCGGCTCAAGGTGCACGATGTCTGACGTCGCTGCGCCCTTGGGCGAAGCCGGCTTCCTCTCTCGCGCCCGCCGCCATCCGAGCTTCGTCGCCGGCGGCCTGCTGAGCGGCCTCTTGCTCGCGGTGGCGGCGCTGTCGCTCGCCTGGACGCCGCACTCGCCCTATCTGATCAACGTCCGCAACCGCCTGCGGCCGCCTTCGGCCGAGTTCTGGCTCGGCACCGATCCCTATGGGCGCGACGTGTTTTCGCTCCTGATGGCCGGGGCGCAGAACTCGATCGTCGTCGGCCTGGTCGCGGTCGGCATCGGGCTGGCCGCCGGCACCGCGCTCGGGCTCCTCGCGTCGGCGCGGCGCGGCTGGATCGAGGAGACGGTGATGCGCTTCGCCGACTTCACCTTCGCCTTCCCGGCGGTGCTGTCGGCGATCATGATCACCGCCATCCTCGGCCCGAGCGCGGTCAACTCGATCATCGCCATCGGCATCTTCAACGTGCCGGTCTTCGCCCGCCTGGTGCGCGGCTCCGCCAACGCGGTGTGGGCGCGCGATTTCGTGCTGGCGGCCCGCGCCGCCGGCAAGGGCGGGGCGCGCATCACGCTCGAGCACATCCTGCCCAACATCGTCTCGGTCATCGTCGTGCAGGCGACGATCCAGTTCGCCATCGCCATCCTGGCCGAGGCGGCGCTGAGCTATCTCGGCCTCGGCACCCAGCCGCCGCAGCCCTCGTGGGGGCGGATGCTGAACGAGGCGCAGACGATGATCTACGTCGCGCCGCAGCTCGCGGTCTTCCCCGGCATCGCCATCGCCCTCTCGGTGCTCGGGCTCAACCTGCTCGGCGACGGCCTGCGCGACCTGATCGACCCGCGCCTCGCCCGGCGGCGCTGACGGCACCGCCATGGCGCTGCTCGAGGTCGAGGATCTCACCGTCACGCTGGCGACGCGCCGCGGCCCGGCGGCGGCGGTGCGCCGCGTCTCGTTCGCGCGCGAGCGCGGCGAGACGCTCGGCCTGGTCGGCGAATCGGGCTGCGGCAAGTCGATGACCGCGCTGGCGCTGATGGGGCTCCTGCCCGAGCGGGCCGAGGTCTCGGGCGCGGTGCGCCTTGAGGGGCGCGACCTGCTCGCTTTGCCCGAGCCCGAGCTCTGCCGGCTGCGCGGCGACCGCATCGCCATGGTCTTCCAGGAGCCGATGACCTCGCTCAACCCGCTGCACCCGGTCGGCCGCCAGATCGCCGAGCCGCTGCGGCTGCATCGCGGCCTCGGCCCGGCCGAGGCCCGCGCCGAGGCGATCCGGCTGCTCGACCGCGTCGGCCTGCCCGACCCGGCGCGGCGCGCCGACGCCTATCCGCACCAGCTCTCGGGCGGCCAGCGCCAGCGGGCGATGATCGCCATGGCGCTGTCCTGCGACCCCGACATCCTGATCGCCGACGAGCCGACCACCGCGCTCGACGTCACCATCCAGCGCCAGATCCTCGACCTGATCGGCGAGCTGGTCGCCGAGCGCGGCATGGCGCTGGTGCTGATCTCGCACGATCTCGGCGTCATCGCCGAGACCGTCGGCCGGGTGATGGTGATGTACGGCGGCGCGGTGGTGGAGAGCGGCCCGGTCGAGGCGGTGTTCGCCGACCTCGCGCATCCTTACGCCCGCGGCCTCTTCGGCGCCATGCCCAAGCTCGGCGAGGGCCGAGTCGGCGCCGGCCGCCGCCGGCTCGCCACCATTGCCGGCACTGTGCCCGAGCTCGCCGACCTGCCGCACGGCTGCACCTTCGCCGACCGCTGCGCCCTGGTGATCGACGCCTGCCGGGCGGCGCCGCCGCCGGCGTTGCCGGTCGGCCCGGAGCACACGGCTGCCTGCATCCGCCTCGACGCCGCGCGGACGATGGCGCCATGAACGACGCGGTGCTCGCCGTCGAGGGGCTGACCCGGCATTACCGGCTGCCGCGCACCAGCCTGTTCAGGCGCGCGGATGCCTTCCGCAGCATGTCCGGACGCC
>CAYTWJ010000191.1:0-6792 GCA_964442055.1 uncultured Rhodospirillaceae bacterium
GGGGCGAAGATCAGGCCGAGCAGCAGCCCGGCGACGCCCGAGAGCGGCAGCGCGGCGAGCACCGGAAAGCCGACCTTCTTGACCAAGATCGCAGTGGTAAAGGCGCCGACGCCGTAGAAGGCGACAAAGCCAAACGGCATGTAGCCCGACAGGCCGGCCGCGACATTGAACGCCGATGCCATGGTGATCCACAGCATCAGGTAGAAATGAAACGCGAGATTGAGGCCGAGCGGCGGGACCAGCGCGAAATAGACGAACACGAGCCCGCCAATGATCGCGGCGAGCGTGAAATAGATCCGGTCGGCGGTGTCGCGCTCGGCGGCGCGCGACGTCGCGCCAGTGCTCCCTGCCGTCAATACGCCCCCGCTAAGATGCTGCGGCTTGTTTTCTGCGGGCGGATGTTAGTGGTGTTTGCAGCGGCAAACAACGCTCTGCCGGCGCCGCACTTGTTTGGTCAAAGGCCGAGGGAGCCGAGATCGGGCCGCCGGCGGTGGAAGTCGGTGGCCTGCTGGAAGGCCCGGCCAAAGGCGAGGACGAGGTTCTCGGCGTGCGGCTTGCCGACGAGCTGGATGCTGAGCGGCAGGCCCTCGCAGAATCCGGACGGCAGCGCCAGGGCGCAGAGGCCGAGATAGTTCGCCGGCCGGGTCAAATAGCCGGGGATCGGCGAGCTTTCCTCGACCTCGGCAAGCGGGATGGCCGGGATCGCCACCGTCGGCAGCAGCAGCGCGTCGTATCGGGCGAACCATTCGGCGAAAGCGCGGCGGCGCTCGCCCATGTTGCGCAGGGTTTCGGCATAGGCCCCGGGCGCGAACCGCTTGGCGTTGAGCACGCGCTCGCGCACGGCGGGGCCGATCGGCCGGACCGGATCCTCGATATAGTCGCGGTGCAGCGCGTAGGCCTCGGAGGCGATGATGCAGCCGGCGGGCACGGAGAGGTCGAAATACCATTGCGGCATCCGCGCCGGCTCGACGACCGCTCCGAGGGATTCGAACGTCCGCGCCGCTTCCTGCCAGGCCTCGACCAC
Organism: uncultured Rhodospirillaceae bacterium; assembly: GCA_964442055.1. Taxonomy (GTDB): domain Bacteria; phylum Pseudomonadota; class Alphaproteobacteria; order Ferrovibrionales; family Ferrovibrionaceae; genus CAYTWJ01. The sequence goes on from CAYTWJ010000191.1 coordinate 1,025, forward strand.
CGCCGGATGCATGAAGTCGGGCAACTGCGTCCGGTCGGGCAGGCCCAGCCGCAGGCCGCGGACGGCATCGGCTTCGATCCGCTCGGCGAGGCCGGCGAGGGGCTGCTGCCAGGTCGCCGGGTCGCGCGGATCGGGGCCGGCGAGGGCGCGATAGAGCAGGTCGCAGTCGGCGGCCGAACGGCAGATCGGACCGATCGAATCCAGCGTCCAGCTCAGCAGCGCCGTGCCGTGCAGGCTGATGCGCCCGAACGTGACCTTGAGGCCGGTAAGGCCGTTGAAGGCGGCGGGGATGCGCACCGAGCCCCCCGTGTCGGAGCCGATGCCGGCGGGGGCGAGCCCGGCGGCGACGGCTACCGCGGTGCCGCTGGACGAGCCGCCGGGGACGCGGTGCGCCTTCAGGTCCCACGGGTTGCGCGGCGCGCCCATCAGCGGATTGGTGCCCCAGCCGCCGAAGGCGAATTCGACCATGTGCAGCTTGCCGAGCGGCACCATGCCGGCGGCGAGCAGCCGCTCGACGCTGGCCGAGGTCTCATTGGCGACGCGGCCGGTCCACATCTGCGAGCCGACGGTGCCGACCCGCCCGGCGATGTCGCAGAGGTCCTTGAACGCCACCGGCAGGCCGTGCAGCGGCCCTGTCGGCAGCCCGGCCGCGCGCGCCCGGTCGGCGGCTTCCGCCCGCCCGCGCGCCTCGTCGGCATAGATCTCGGTATAGGCGTGCAGTGCCCCGTTGCCGCGCTCGGCCCGGGCCAGAAAGGCATCGGCGATGTCGCGCGCCGAGCAGCGGCCGTCGGCGAGTTCAAGCGCGAGTTCGCTCAGCGTGCGGTCGGTCAGGGTCATGATCTCGGGGCCGGAGGTGAATGCTGGCGAAACGGATTTAGCGGGCGGAAGGCACGGATGTCCAGCTCGGCGTGCTGCCGGCGGCGCGCGCCGATATTGACCGGGAGCAAGCCGCCGCGCGCCGCCTTCCCCTATACGATTCCACGGTTCGCCCGCAACGACCGGAGGGAATGGCGATGCAGACCTTCATCATGCTGACGCGGCTGGCGCCGCAGGCGCTGAAATCGACGCGCGAGCTCGAGGCCCTGGAAAAGAAGGTCATGGCGCGGGTGCGCAAGGACTGCCCCGATGTCGAGTGGCTCGGCAGCTATGCCGTGCTCGGCCCCTACGATTATCTCGACATCTTCAACGCGCCGGACGCCGAGACGGCGGCCAAGGTCTCGACCCTGATCCGCACCTTCGGCCATGCCTATACCGAGACCTGGGCGGCGACCGAGTGGAAGCGCTACAAGGAGCTGGTGCGCGGTCTTGGCGGCGGGCGTTGAGAGGCGGGGCCAATAGCTCGGCCGTTCGGCCGCCCGCTTCGCCTCACCCTTGCGCGATGGCGCCGGCCGCCATCAGCGCCCCGGTGGCGCGCCGTGCCCCCTCGATCGCCGCAATGGCACGCTCGCGCAGCTCGGCGGCCGTCAGCGTCAGGCCGGCGATGCCTTGCGCCTGCGCCTTCAAGCCGGTGGCGACGGCGATGCGCACGGCCGCTTCCTTGTCGTCCATGCGCGGCAGGATCGCCTTCGCGTCGGCGCCGCGTTCGATCGCGTAGTCGGCCAGCGCCTCGGCGGCGGCCATCGCCATCTCGTCGCTGATGGTGCGCGCGCGCACGTCGAGCACGCCGCGGAAGATGCCGGGGAAGCCGAGCGAGTTGTTGACCTGGTTGGGGAAATCGCTGCGCCCGGTGGCGACGATCGCGGCGCCCGCGGCCTCGGCGTCCCACGGCCAGATTTCCGGCACCGGGTTGGCGCAGGCGAAGACGATCGGGTCGGGCGCCATCGCCCGCACCCATTCGGGCCGGACGATACCCGGGCCGGAAGTCGAGAAGGCGATGCAGACATCGGCGCCAGCCAGCGCCTCGGCGATGCCGCCGGCGACGCGGTCGGCGTTGCTCTCGGTGCAGACCCGCCACTTGTCGGGGAAGAGCTCGCGCCGCTCGGCGATGTCGCTCCGGCCGGGATGCAGCGTGCCGCGGCTGTCGCAAGCGACGATCGCGCCGGGATCGATGCCGTAGGCGGTGAGCAGCCGATAGACCGCGACGTTGGCCGCGCCCATGCCGATCATGGCGATGCGGACGCGGCGCCGGTCGCGCCCGGCGATGCGCAGCGCGTTGATCAGCGCCGCGAGCAGGACGGTGGCCGAGCCCTGCTGGTCGTCGTGCCAGACCGGAATCGCCATCCGCCCGCGCAGCTCGTCGAGGACGCGGAAGCATTTCGGCTGGGCGATGTCCTCGAGGTTGATGCCGCCGAAGCTGGGTTCGAGCGCCGCGACCACGCGCACCAGCTTGGCCGGCTCGTGCGCCTTGACGCAGATCGCCACCGCGTCGACCCCGCCGAGATACTTGAAGAGCAGGCACTTGCCCTCCATCACCGGCAGCCCGGCCTCGGGGCCGATGTCGCCGAGGCCGAGCACGCGGCTGCCGTCCGACACCACGGCGACGAGATTGCCCTTGTTGGTGTGCTCGTAGACCAGCTCGGGCCGCTCCCGGATCGCCGTGCAGGGCGCGGCGACGCCGGGCGTGTACCAGACGGCGAAGTCGGCCGTGCCGCGCACGGGGCATTTCGGCAGCGTCTGCATCTTGCCGCGATAGAGCGGGTGCAACCGCAGCGCGTCCTCCGCCGGCTTGCGCGCCTTGGCGAGCAGGGCCGCGACGTCCGGCGGCGCGCCTTCCTTGCTCATCGCGCGGCGAGCCGGGCGGCGAGATAGGCGACCGCGCCGCCGAGGGTGACGAGCTGGGAATAGTCGGCCTCGGGGATGTTGACACCGAGCCGCTTGTGCAGGGCGATCATCAGGTTGAGGAAGTCCATCGAATCGATGTCCAGTGCCTCGCGCAGGTCGGCGTCGGCGGCAACGGTCGCGGCATCGGTCTCGGGGGCGATGTTGCCGAGCTCCTCGACGATGACGGCGCGAATCTGGTCGGGCGTCACAGCTTGTCGGGCTCCTGCAGCAGGCGGTCGATCTCGGCCAGCAGCAAGGCGCCGCGGTGGCCGTCGCTGACGCGGTGATCGGCGGCGAGCGAGGCGGTGACGACCTGGCGGATGCCGATCGCCGCGTCGACGACCCAAGGTCGCGGCGCCGGGCGGCCGAAGCCGATGATGGCGACCTGCGGCGGGTAGATGACGCCGAACACCGCGCCGACGCCGCGCTCGCCGAGGCTGGTGACGGTGACAGTCGCCTCGTAGAGCTCGGAGGAGCGCAAGCGCCCGGCGCGCACCCGGCCGACCAGGTCGCGCAAGGCGGCCATCAGCGCATCGAGGCTGCGGCCGTCGGTGTCGCGGATGGCCGGCGCCACCAGCCCGCCGCCGCGGATGGCGACCGCGCTGCCGGCATGGATGCCGGGGCCCGGCCGGAAACCGCCCGCCTCGTAGAAGCCGTTGAACTCGGGAAAGCGCCGGAGCGCCAGCGCCACCGCCTTGAGGAACAGCACCGCCGGCAGCAGCCGCTCCTCGGGCGGGCGCGCCGCGTTGGTGCGCTCGAGCCAGGCGAGCGCTTCGCTCACATCGATGTCGTGCGCGAGGTAGTAATGCGGGATTTCACGTTTGGAACGGGCCATCGCCGCCGCGATCGCCTTGCGCATTTCACCGAGATCGAGCCCGCGCCGAGGCTTTTCAGCCTTGGGCGGCGGCGCGGGCGCTGCCTTTGCCACATCGGCGCTGATCAGAGCGCCCGCCGGCCCGCTGCCTGCCAGGCCGGTCAGATCGACGCCGCGTTCGGCGGCGAGCTTGCGCGCCGCCGGCGAGACGCGGGGACGCAAGCCCGCCTCTGCGAGCGCAGGCACCGGCACGATCACGGGCGGCGGTCTGACGGTTGTGGGTGGGGCAGGGGGCGGAGCCGCCACCTCCGGCGCCCCGACGGAAATCGGCGCCGCCGCGCCCACGATCTCGGCCATCGGCGTGCCGACCGGCACGGTGGTGCCCGGCTCGACCAGCAGGCGGCCGAGCCGGCCGTCTTCGAACACCTCGACCTCGATAGCGCCCTTTTGGGTCTCGACCACGGCGATGATGTCGCCGCGCGCCACCGGCTCGCCCGGCCGTTTCAGCCATTCGACCAGTTTGCCGGCCTCCATGTCGGCGCCGAGCGAGGGCATGCGGAATAGGCCCATCAGCGTCCCAGCGTCGCCCGTGCCGCGGCGACGATCTGCTCGGGCTGCGGCAGCGCCGCCTGCTCGAGATGGCGCGGGTAGGGGATCGGCACCTCGGCGGTGCAGACCCGCTGCACCGGGGCGTCGAGCTCCCAGAAGGCCTGTTCCATGATGCGCGCGCTGACTTCGGCGGCGAGGCTGCCGCTGCGCCAGCCCTCGTCGACGATGACGGCGCGCCGCGTCCGTGCCACCGAGGCGGTGATGGTGTCGCCGTTGAGCGGGCGCAGCGTGCGCAGGTCGACGACCTCGGCCTCGATGCCGTCGGCTGCCAGCGTCTCGGCCGCGGCCATGGTCTTGGGTAGCGAGCCGCCATAGGTGATGAGCGTGACGTCGCGACCGGGCCGGCGTACCGCCGCCTTGTCGATCGGCACCGCGCCGGCATCGGCGGCGAGCGGGCCGGTCATGCCGTAGAGCATGACATGCTCGAAGATGATCACCGGGTCGGGGTCTTCGAGCGCCGTCCACAGCATGCCGCGCGCATCCTCGAGCGTCGCCGGCGCCAGTACCTTCAGGCCGGGCACGTGCGCGTACCAGCCCTCCAGGCTGTGCGAGTGCTGCGCGGCGAGCTGGCGCCCGGCGCCGGTGGCCATGCGGATCACCAGCGGCACGCCGAACTGGCCGCCGGACATGTGGCGGATGGTGGCGGCGTTGTTGACGATCTGGTCGAGCGCCAGCAGGCTGAAATTGACCGTCATCACCTCGACGATCGGCCGCATGCCGCCGAGCGCGGCGCCGATGCCGGCGCCGACGAAGGCGGATTCGGAGAGCGGCGTGTCGCGGATGCGCTCGGGGCCGAACTCGTCGAGCAGGCCCTTGCTGACCGCGTAGCAGCCGCCGTAGCGGCCCACGTCCTCGCCCATCAGGAAGACGCGCTCGTCCTTCTGCAGCGCCTCGCGGATCGCGGCGCGCACCGCCTCGCGGTAGGTGATCGGCGCGCCGGCTTCGCCGTTCATGGCCGCGCCGCGGCGTAGACGTCGCGCGTGAGCTGCTCGGCCGGCTCCCAGCCGCCGGCCTCGGCGAAGCCCACCGCGGCCTCGATCTCGGCCGCGATCTCGCGCTCGAGGCGCTCGGATTCCTCGGCGTGCAGCAGGCCGTTCTCGGCCAGCCAGTGCGTGAAGCGCACGATCGGCCCGCGCTTCTTCCATTCCTCGACCTCGGCCTTGTTGCGATAGAGCTCGGGGTCGAACATCGAATGGGCGCGGAAGCGGTAGGTGCGCATTTCGAGGAAATACGGTCCCTCGCCGGCACGGATCGCCGCTACCGCACGCAGCGCCGCCGCCTCGACCGCGACCACGTCCATGCCGTCGACGGCCTCGGCCGGCAGGTTGTAGCTCTGCGCCTTGAGATGGATGTCGGTCTGCGCCTCCGAGCGGTTGAGCGCCGTGCCCATGGCGTAGAGATTGTTCTCGCAGACGAACAGCGCCGGCAGCTTCCACAGCGCCGCGAGGTTGAGGCTCTCGTGGAACTCGCCCTCGGCGACCGCGCCCTCGCCGAAGAAGCAGGCGCTGACGCGGGCGCGCCCGCTCATGCGGTCGGCGAGCGCCAGCCCGACCGCCAGCGGCAGGCCGCCGCCGACGATGGCGTT
>CAYTWJ010000192.1:0-6757 GCA_964442055.1 uncultured Rhodospirillaceae bacterium
GGTCGAGCCGGTGATCCCGGCTAACAACGATTCCTAGATCTAGGCCCTCCTCGCCCGCGCGACCGAAAGCCGCGCAAGCGAGGCCGGCTCCAGCCTGCTGCGCCTGCCGCTCGAGATCAAAGACCTCTGGCGCCAGTGGCTCGCAGACCATTATCCCGACCGCGCCGAACGGGTGATGAAGCTCGTCCGCGAGACCCGCTTCGGCCGCGACTACGACGCCACCTTCGGCCGGCGCATGACCGGCAGCGGCCCCCATGCCGAGCTGATCGGCCGCCGCTTCCGCCTGGCGACGAAGAGGCTCGGCCTCAACGAGCGCAAGTTCGTCGTCGACACGACGCAGTTCAAGCCGCCGCCGCGGCAGGGCGAGCAGCTCAACCTGCTCTGAACGCGCCGAGCCGCCGGCCGCCTGCTACACTCCCCGCCGATGGGGGCGGGGCTGGACCTGACGATGGAGACGGCGATCGGCGGCCGCGTCTGCGGCGTCGACGAAGCCGGCAGGGGGCCGCTCGCCGGGCCGGTCGTCGCCGCGGCGGTGGTGCTGGATGCGCGGCGCGTTCCCGCCGGCTTGGCCGATTCCAAGAAGCTCGCGCCGGCGCGGCGCGACGAGCTGGCGCGGGCGCTCGCAATGTGCGCGCAAGTCGGCGTCGGCGCCGCCAGCGTCGCCGAGATCGACCGGCTGAACATCCTGCAGGCGACGCTCCTCGCCATGCGCCGCGCCGTCGCGGCGTTGCCGCATCCGCCCGATCACGCGCTGGTCGACGGCAACCGGCTGCCCGACCTCCCCTGCCCGGCGAGCGCGATCGTGCGTGGCGACGAGCGCATCGCCTCGATCGCCGCCGCCTCGATCGTCGCCAAGGTCGTGCGCGACCGGCTGATGCGCCTTCTGGCGCGGCGCTACCCCGCCTATCGCTGGGAGAGCAACAAGGGCTACGGCACCGCCGACCACCTCGCCGCGCTGGCCCGCTTGGGCGCCAGCCGCCATCACCGACTAAGCTTTGCGCCCGTTCGTGGAGTGATGACTCAAGATATAGTTGTAAGAGATTGATTCGAAATAATTTATTGACCGTTAACCCCGAGTCGCGCAAGCTCGCGCGCGATGGGGGCTTCCATGGCACTGCCGCTCGACAGTGTGCTCGATGGCGATTGCGTCGAGCGCATGAACGCCATGCCGGCCGGTTCGGTCGACATGGTCTTCGCCGATCCGCCGTACAACCTGCAGCTCGCCGGCGAGCTGCGCCGGCCCAACGACACGCTGGTCGACGCCGTCGATGACGACTGGGACCGCTTCGGCTCGTTCGCCGACTACGACGCCTTCACCCGCGCCTGGCTCGGCGCGGCGCGGCGGCTGCTCAAGGACGACGGCACGCTCTGGGTGATCGGCAGCTATCACAACATCTTCCGCGTCGGCTCGGCGTTGCAGGACCTCGGCTTCTGGGTGCTCAACGACGTGATCTGGCGCAAGTCGAACCCGATGCCGAATTTCCGCGGCAAGCGCTTCACCAACGCGCACGAGACCCTGATCTGGTGCGCCAAGAGCCGCGAGGCCAGGCGCTACACCTTCAACTACGAGGCGATGAAGGCGCTCAACGACGATTTGCAGATGCGCTCGGATTGGCTGTTGCCGATCTGCGCAGGTCACGAGCGGCTGAAGGCGAACGGCGCCAAGGCGCACCCGACGCAGAAGCCGGAATCGCTGCTTTATCGCGTCATCCTCGCCGGCACCCAGCCCGGCGACGTGGTGCTCGACCCCTTCTTCGGCTCGGGCACCACCGGCGTCGTCGCCAAGCGGCTGGGGCGGCGCTGGATCGGCATCGAGCGCGAAGCCCGCTACCTCAGGCTGGCGCGCGAGCGCATCGCGCGCACGCCGGCGACGGCGCCCGCCGACCTCGAGACCATGCGCTCGAAACGCCAGGAGCCGCGCATCCCCTTCGGCTGGGTGGTCGAGCGCGGCCTGCTGCCGCCGGGTACGGTGCTTTACGATCCGTCGCGCCGCCACCGCGCCAAGGTGCGCGCCGACGGCTCGCTGGTCTGCGCCGACGCCACCGGCTCGATCCACAAGATCGGGGCCCATGTCCAGGGCGCCTCGGCCTGCAACGGCTGGGCGTTCTGGTGCATGGACGTCGAGGGCAAGCTGGTCTCGATCGACGTGCTGCGCCAGAAGCTGCGCGCCGAGCTCTCCTGACCGTCAGCCGCCGGCGTCCGCGGCGCGGCAGACCTTCTTCATCAGCGTCGGCAGCGCCAGCGCGGCGAAATCGTCCGGCGCGCACCAGAGGCCCTCGGCCCGGCCGCTCGCCCGGCCGACCGCCACGCCGAGCGTCAGCCGGAAATGGGTGAAGCCGTGTTCGACCGGCTCGGGCAGCAGCCGCCAGCGCGCCTGGGCCGGCGCGTGCGCCGCCGCCTCGGCGAGCGTCCACGGCTCGGCCCGCCACGGCGTCGACGGAACCTCGACCATGCCGCCGAGCAGGCCGCGCTCGGGGCGCCGGCGCAACAGCACCGCGCCGTCGCCGCGCACGGTCCAGAAGGCGATGCCGTGGCGGGCCGGGCGGGCGCGCCTGGGCGCGCGGCGCGGCAGCGCGGCGGCATTGCCCTCGGCATGCGCCCGGCATAGCGCAGCGAGCGGGCACACGGGGCAATCGGGCGCGCGTGGCAGGCAGACGGTCGCGCCGAGATCCATCATCGCCTGCGCGAAGTCGCCGGCGCGCCGCCGCGGCGTCAGCCTCGCCGCCAGCTCGCGCAGCCGGCCCTTGACCGCGGGCAGCGGCTTGGCTTCGGCGAACAGCCGGGCGACCACCCGTTCGACATTGCCGTCAACCGGCGTCGCCGGCCGGTCGAAGGCGATCGCGGCGATCGCCGCCGCGGTATAGGGGCCGATTCCCGGCAGCGCCCGCAGCGCCGCTTCCGATTCGGGGAAGCGCCCGGCTCGCGCCGCCGCGACCTCGCTCGCGCAGGCGTGGAGATTGCGCGCCCGCGCGTAATAGCCGAGTCCCTGCCAGGCGTGCAGCACCTCGTCGAGCGGCGCGGCGGCCAGCGCATCGACCGTCGGCCAGCGGGCGAGAAAGGCGCGGAAATAGGGCCTGACCGTCGCCACCGTGGTCTGCTGCAGCATGATCTCGCTCAGCCAGACGCGGTAGGGATCGGGCCGCTCGCCCGGCTTCGCCCGCCAGGGCAGGTCGCGCCGATGGCGGTCGTACCATCCGAGCAGACGCCGCCGGACGAGGGCGGACGCGGGCTTCGTCCCTGGCTTGGCTGGCGGCATGCCGGTCAACATATCATTGGCATTGCCGGCGGCGCGGCGGACATAATGCGGCCGGTGACGAGCGAGCGAGCATGATGCAACAGGCGAGGAGCGCGCGCGGCCCGCGCGGCCTCGGCGAACAGGTGGGCAAGCTGGCCGGGGCGGTGATGCGCCGGCGCGGCTTCGCCGTCGCCGAGGTGCTGCTGCGCTGGCCGGCGATCGTCGGCGCCACGCTCGCCGAGCAGACCTGCCCCGAGCGGCTCGGCTTCCCGACCGGCAAGGCCGACGAGGCGACGCTGCGCCTGCGCGTCGCGCCCGGCTTCGCGCCGGAGGTGCAGCACCTGGCGCCGCTGATCGTCGAGCGCATCAACACCTTCTATGGCTACCGCGCGGTGGCGCGGCTCAAGATCGTGCAGGGACCGCTGCCGGCCCGCCGCCAGCCCGCCGCGCCGGCCGAGCGGCCGCTCGGCCCGGAGGAGGAAGCCCGTCTGCACGCACTGACGACCGGGATCGCCGACGCCGAGTTGCGTGCCGCGCTCGAGCGGCTCGGCCGCTCCCTCCTGGCGGCGGCCCCGGCCGCCTGAGGCCCCCGGACTGTCTCTTTCGTCCTTGCCGGTTGAGGAATCCCCCCATGACGCCGTATAATTCGTCAACATCTTGTGTATCGAGGCTCGAGATACCGCAAATGCTGCGTCGAATGGGGTTCCTTGTCGCCGCCTTGCTGGCGCTCGCCGCCGCCAGGCCGGCGGCCGCGCAGGACCAGGCTCTCGCCGACATGGTGCTCGGCAAGGCGGACGCGCCGGTGACGATCATCGAGTACGCGTCGATGACCTGCCCGCATTGCGCCAATTTCCACGCGACGACGCTGCCGCAGCTCAAGAGCGAATACATCGACACCGGCAAGGTGCGGCTCGTCTTCCGCGACTTCCCCTTCGACGAGCTCGCCTTGCGGGCGGCGATGCTGGCCCGCTGCGGCGGTCCCGACCGCTTCTTCGGCTTCGTCGACACGCTCTTCCGCCAACAGCAGCAGTGGGCGGTCAACCAGCAGCCGCTGCAGGCGCTCGGCCAGATCGCCCGGCTCGGCGGCATCGGCGACGAGCAGTTCCGCGCCTGCCTGGCCGACCGTGCGGTCGAGGAGTACGTGCTGCGCGGCCGCCTGCAGGGCCAGAACGAGTTCGGCGTCAACTCGACGCCGTCGTTCGTCATCGCCGGCACCAAGTACGCCGGCTACCGCAGCTTCGACGAGATGAAGGCGATCCTCGATCCGCTGCTCGCCGGCAGCAAGCCCGGCGACGTGCCGCTGGCGACGCCCGCCGCGACGCCGGCCGGCGCCGCCCCGCAGCCGGGCGCGGCACCGGCGGCGACAGGCGAGAACGGCGGCCTGCCGAAGTCCTGGATCGCCATCGCCATCGTCATCGTCGCCGCCGCGGCCGCGATCTTCTTCATCGTGCGCCGTCGCGCCTGACGGCGACCGCGCAAGGGAACGGTCAAGTGCAGTTCACGCGCCTCCGACTCTCCGGGTTCAAGTCGTTCGTCGAGCCGACCGAGGTGGCGATCGAGACCGGCCTCACCGGCATCGTCGGCCCCAACGGCTGCGGCAAGTCCAACCTGGTCGAGGCGCTGCGCTGGGTGATGGGCGAGAACTCGCCGAAGAAGATGCGCGGCGGCGCGATGGACGACGTGATCTTCGCCGGCACGGCGAGCCGCTCGTCGCGCAATTTGGCCGAGGTCGTGCTGCATCTCGACAACAGCGCGCGCAAGGCGCCGCCGGCCTTCAACGATTCGACCGAGATCGAGGTGACGCGGCGGATCGAGCGCGACCAGGGGTCGAGCTATCGCATCAACGGCCAGGAGGTGCGCGCGCGCGACGTGCAGCTGCTCTTCGCCGACCTCGCCACCGGCGCGCATTCGACCGCGCTCGTCAGCCAGGGTCGCGTCGGCGCGTTGATCAACGCCAAGGCGATCGAGCGCCGGGCGCTGCTCGAGGAGGCGGCCGGCATCACCGGCTTGCACTCGCGCCGGCACGAGGCCGAGCTGCGCCTGCGCGCCGCCGAGCAGAACCTGACGCGGGTCGACGACGTCGTCGGCCAGCTCGAGCAGCAGCACCAGGGCCTCAAGCGCCAGGCGCGGCAGGCGAACCGCTACCGCAACCTCTCCGGCCATATCCGCCGCGCCGAGGCGATGGTCTTCCACCTGCGCTGGGCCGAGGCCGTGGCCGGGGTCGAGCGGGCGCAAGCCGCGCTTGCCCGTGCCGAGGCCGAGGTCGCCGAGCGCACCGCCGAATCCGCCGCGGCGCAGACCGCCGAAGCCGAGGCCAGCCTGGCGTTGCCGCCGCTGCGCCAGCAGGAGGCCGAGGCGGCGGCGCGGCTGCACCGGCTCGCGGTGGCGCGCGACGGCCTCGACGCCGAGGAAAGGCGGGCGCGCGAGGCGCTGGCCCAGCTCGCGGCGCGGCTCGCCCAGATCGCCGCCGATTCCGGTCGCGAGGAGGGCCTGGCGCGCGACGCCGCCGAGGCGATCGCCCGTCTCGCCGCCGAGAAGGCGGGGCTCGAGGCGGCGCGGGCAGAGGAATCGGCGGCCGAGACGCGGGCGGCGGCGGACGTCGAAGCCCGGCTCTTCGCCGTCGGCGACCGCCAGGAGACCGTCGATCGCCTGACCGGGCGCGTCGCCACCGAGCAGGCGGCGCGCCAGCACCTTGCCGACTCGCTGGCCGAGGCCGCGCGACGCATCGAGCGGCTCAAGGCGCGGCTCGCCGAGATCGAGGACGAGCGACGGCGCCTCGCCGCCGAGGGCGACGATGCTGGCGCGGCCGATTCGGCCGACAACGCGGTCGAGGAGGCGCGCTTGCGGGCGCAGGCGGCACGCGAGGCGCTGCACGCCGCCGAGCAGGCGCGGCTCGCCGCCCAGGCCGAGGAGAGCGCGGCCCGCGCGGCGCTGCAGGAGGCGCAAGGCCAGGCGGCGCGCCTCGCCGCCGAGGAAGCCGGCCTGGTCAAATTGCTGGCGGTCAACGAGGACGACCTGTGGCCGCCGCTGATCGACGCGGTCCGCGTGGCGCCGGGCTACGAGAAGGCGCTCGGGGCCGCGCTCGGCGACGACCTCTCGGTGGCCACCGATACCGCGGCGCCCGTGCACTGGGCGGTGCTGGCGCCCTACGACGACGCGCCGGCGCTGCCCGAAGGGGCCGCGCCGCTGTCGCGCTTCGTCGAGGCGCCGCCGGCGCTGGCCCGCCGGCTGACGCAGATCGGCGTCGTCGACGCCGAGGTCGCCCGGCCGCGCCTGCGCGCGGCGCTGCGCCAGGGCCAGCGCCTCGTCAGCCGGGGCGGCGCGCTCTGGCGCTGGGACGGCTTCACCGCGCGCGCCGGCGCGTCGACTGCCGCCGGCACCCGGCTCGAGCAGCGCAACCGGCTGGCCGAGTTGCGGCGCGGATTGCGCGAGGCCGAGGCGCGCCAAGCCGAGGCCGAGGCGGAGCTGCGCGCCCGCCGTGCCGGCGCCGATTCGGCGGCGGCGGTGGAGAACGCGGGCCGC
>CAYTWJ010000193.1:0-6741 GCA_964442055.1 uncultured Rhodospirillaceae bacterium
GCGCCGCTCTTCGATCGCGGCGAAGAAGGCGACCATGTCGACGAGCAGGATCCGTCTCAAGCGGGAAGGCCGGGGTGGAGCGGCGTCGGCGCGACCGCTATGGTGAGCCCTGGCGCATCGTTTGTCAGCCTTCGCGGAGGGGCCCTTGCCGGCTGCGCCGGAGGACAAACCGGTCTCGGTGGCGGCACTGGAGCGCAGCCCGCTCTATTCCGAAGAGCTCGGCATCGACCTGCGCGCCGGCGACGACCGCCAGTACTTCCTCTGGTTCCTTGCCAGCCTGCTGCTCGGCGCCCGCATCTCCGAGACCATCGCGCGCAACACCTACCAGGCCTTCGTGCGCCATGGGCTGATGACGCCGCAGCGGATCGTCGACGCCGGCTGGGACTTTCTCGTCTACCCGGTGATGCGCGAGGGCGGCTATGTCCGCTACGACGGCCGCAAGTCGGACCAGGTGCTGCGCGACTGCCGCACGCTTATCGACGATTACGGCGGCCGCCTGTCGCGCCTGCACGTGCTGGCCCGCGACGCGCGCGACCTCGAAGCCCGGCTGCTCGCCTTCCACGGAGTCGGCCCGGTCACCGTCAACATCTTCCTGCGCGAGCTGCGCCCCTTCTGGACCAAGGCCGATCCCGAGCCGCTGCCGGTGGTCAAGGAGCTCGCGCGCCGGCTCGGCATCGAGCTGCGTCGCTGCCGGCGCAAGAGCCTCCGCTTCGCCCGGCTGGAGGCGGGGCTGATCCGGCTGCGCCGCCGGCACCTGTGAGGCGCGGGCATCGCCTCAGCGGAAGGCCGGCTCGTCGAAGCTGCGCAGCTTGCGCGAATGGAGCTGCTCGACGCCGCCGTCGCGCAGCAGCCGGATCGTCTCCAGCCCGATGCGCAGGTGCTGGCTGATGCGCTCGTTGTAGAACGCGCTGGCCATGCCGCGCAGCTTGATCTCGCCGTGCATCGGCTTGTCCGAAACGCAGAGCAGCGTCCCGTAGGGCACCCGCAGCCGGAAGCCGTTGGCGGCGATGGTGGCGCTCTCCATGTCGACGGCGATGGCGCGGGACTGGCTGAAGCGCCGGTGAAGTTCGCCATAGCGCAGCTCCCAGTTCCGGTTGTCGGTCGAGGCGACGGTGCCGGTGCGCATGCGCATCTTGAGCTCGTCGCGCTTGAGTCCGGTGACGCGCATCACCGCCTCCTGCAGCGCCACCTGGATCTCGGCGATCGGCGGGATCGGCACCCACACCGGCAGATCCTGGTCGAGGACATGGTCCTCGCGGATGTAGGCGTGGGCGAGCGCATAGTCGCCGAGCATCTGCGAGCGGCGCAGGCCGCCGCAATGGCCGATCATCAGCCAGCAATGCGGCCTGAGCGCGGCGAGGTGGTCGGTGATGGTCTTGGCGTTGGACGGGCCAACGCCGATGTTGATCAGCGTGATGCCGAGGCGGTCGGCGCGCACCAGGTGATAGGCCGGCATCTGCGGCAGATGCGGGGGCGGCGTACCGGCGGGCCGAAGGTCGCCAAGGCGCGGGTTCGCCAGGACGACATCGCCGGGCTCGACGAACGCGAGATACTCGTCGCCCTCGCCGACCGCCTTGCGACCGTGGGCGACGAACTCGTCGACATAACGCTGGTAGTTGGTGAACAGCACGAAGCGCTGGAAATGGCTCGGGTCGGTGCCGGTGTAGTGATGCAGCCGCTGCAATGCGAGGTCGGTCCGCTCGGCGGTGAAGAGCGCGAGCGGCAGCGACTCTCCCGGCCCGGCGACATAGGTGCCGTTGGCGATGGCGTCGTCGATGCGCGCGAGGTCGGGCAGCGGGAACACCGCCTGCATGTCCCGCACGTCCTCGGCCGTGATATCGGCGGTGGCGTGCTCGATGACGAACGGCAGCGGGATCGCGCGGGTGCTCGTGCCGACATGAACCGGCACGCCATGGAAGCGCAGCAGCAGGTCGATCTGCTCGCGGTAATAGTCGGCGAAGAGATCCGGGCGGGTGAGCGTGGTGCCGTAGGTGCCCGGATAGGGCAGGGTGCCGTAGGAGGGCCGGGCGTCGATCATCAGCTGGGCGGCGGCGATTTCGATCCCGAGATAGGGGTAGCAGGCGTCGAAAGTGGGCGCGCCCTGGCGCTCGCCAGCGGCGAAGCGGGCGAAACGGTCGCGGATGCGCGCCACCGCGCCATCGTAGATCGCGGTGATGGCGCGCACCGCCGCCTCGGCATCGGTGAACGGGGTGAGCTCGCGCGCTTGGCCGTGGCCCGGTCGGTTCATCGCGACGTACCGTAATTCCGCCGTTGCGACTATAGCGTCGCGGGGCGGTTGCCGGAACAGGCGCGCGCGGTTAGAACGGTTCGCAGCCTAGGGATGGTCGCACGCCAAGATGACTGCGCTCCCGCGCTGGCCCGCGTCGCCGGCCGAAGCCCGGCAGCTGCAGGAGCAGCTCCGCCGCAAAGTTGTGGCCGAGGATCGCCTCGGGCGCGTGCGGCGCGTCGCCGGGCTCGACGCGCATTATGGCGCGGACCGCGTCTGGGCGGCCGCCGTGGCGATGACGTTGCCTGATCTCGCGACCGTCGCCGGCGGGCAAGCCAGCCGGCGCCTCGCCTTTCCCTACCTGCCTGGTCTGCTGTCGTTCCGCGAGGCGCCGGCGATGCTCGACGCCTTGCGCCGCCTGCCCGAACCGCCCGACCTCGTGCTGGTCGACGGCCAGGGACTTGCCCATCCGCGGCGCTTCGGCCTCGCCTGCCATATCGGCGTGCTTGCCGACATGCCGACGATCGGCGTCGCCAAGTCGCACCTGATTGGGCGCTACGACGAGCCCGGGCGCGAGCGCGGCGCCTGGTCGCCGCTGCGCGATGGCGACGACGTAATCGGGGCTGTGCTGCGCACGCGCCGCGGCGTTCGCCCGCTCTTCGTCTCGATCGGCCACAGGATCAGCCTCGAAACCGCGATCGACTACGTGCTGCGCTGCACCGGGCGGTTCCGCCTGCCCGAGCCGATACGCGCCGCCGACCGGCTGTCGCGCCAGCACCCGGCCTGAGGGACCCGAACGGCAGTTCCGTTGCGGCGTCGACTTGACGCAGGTCAAGACGGCAAGCCCGGCGCGCGGCGAACATGGCGGTGGCAATAGCCGGCGGACGGAACGATATGGGCGTTGTGCTGGCGGCGCGGGGCGAGGGCGCGGCACCGACGATGCGCGAGGCGTTGGAGCGCCGCCTGCGCCGTCATGTCCGGCGGCTCGCCGGCGAGATCGGCGAGCGCAACGTCTTCCGTCCGGCGGCTCTGCAGGCGGCGCGACGCTATCTTGAGGCCGAGTGGCGCGAGCAGGGCTATGCGGTGGCGCCACAGTGGTACGAAGCACAGGGCGTGCGCTGCGCCAATTTGGCGGTGAGCCGCCGGGGACGCGTGCGGCCGGACGACGTCCTGCTGATCGGCGCCCATTACGATTCCGTCCCCGGCAGCCCGGGCGCGAACGACAATGCCAGCGGCGTCGCGGCGCTGCTCGAGATTTCCCGCAGCTTCTCGGCGCTCGACCCCGCGCTCAGCGTCCGCTTCGTCGCCTTCGTCAATGAGGAGCCGCCCTTCTTCCTGGTCGGGCCGCAAGGCAGCGCGGTCTATGCCCGGGCGGCGCGGGCCCGCGGCGAGCGCATCCGCTTCATGGTGTCACTCGAAACCATCGGCTTCTTTTCCAGCCGGCCCGGCAGCCAGCGCTATCCGCCGCTGTTCCGCTATTTCTATCCGGATTGCGGCAACTTCATCGGTTTCGTTGCCGATCTCCGCTCGCGCCATCTCATGCGCCGCGCGGCGGCGGCGTTCCGCAGCCTGAGCGACTTCCCGCTGCAACACGTCGCCACGTTTCGTTTCATTCCCGGCGTCGCCTGGAGCGATCACCGGGCGTTCTGGCGGGAAGGCTATCGCGCCATGATGGTGACCGATACCGCCTTCTACCGCTATCCTTACTACCATAGCGGCGCGGACCTGCCCGACAAGCTCGCCTATGACGGACTCTCGCGCGTGACCGCGGGGCTCGGCGACACGTTCGCCGCTCTCGCCGGCGAGGGCGAATGGTCGCTGCTTGCCGCCGGCAATGGCGGCGCCCGGGCATGACCTCCTTCGTCGTCAATGGCAGAAAAGTCTCGGTCGCCGCCGCGGCCGATACGCCCCTGCTCTGGGTGCTGCGCGACAAGCTCGGGCTCAAGGGCACCAAATACGGCTGTGGCACTGGCGCCTGCGGCAGCTGCACCGTGCAAATCGATGGCGAGGCAACTCGCGCCTGCAAGCTGACCCTGGCCGAGGCTACCGGTCGGCGCATTGTCACCATCGAGGGGCTTGCGGCCGACCTCGCGCACCCGGTTCTGTTCGCCTGGATCGCCGAGCGCGTGCCGCAATGCGGCTATTGCCAGCCGGCCATGGTGCTGGCGGCGGCGGCGCTGCTTGGCCGCAATCCGGCGCCGAGCGACGCCGAGGTCGATGCGGCGATGTCGGGCGTCTTGTGCCGCTGCGGCACCTATCAGCGCGCCAGGCGGGCGGTGCATCGTGCCGCCAAGGAAGGGAACCGGCCGGCGGCGCCGGTGCGGACGTTGGGCCCGGCGACGGCGCCGGTCGTCTTCGCGCCCGATCCCTGGATCCGCGTCCACGCCGACGGCACGGTTTCGGTGGTCATCGACCATTCAGAGATGGGCCAGGGGGTGGTGACGGCGCTCGCCATGCTGGTGGCGGAAGAACTCGAGGTCGATCTTGACCAGGTGCGCACGGAATTCGCGCCGGCGGCGACGGATTATTTCAATCCCGCTTTCGGCGAGCAGATGACCGGCGGCAGCACCAGCGTCCGGGAATCATGGACGCCGCTCAGGCAGGCCGGTGCAGCGGCACGCGAGATGCTGATCGCGGCCGCCGCCGCGATCTGGGGCGTGCGCCGCGCGACCTGCCGGGCGGAGCGGGGCGCGGTCGTGCATGCGGCCAGCGGGCGGCGTCTCGGCTATGGCGAGGTTGGCGCCAAGGCGGCGGCGCTGAGGCCGCCGCGGAGCGTGCGCCTGAAGCGGCCCGGCGCGTTCCGCCTGATCGGCAAGCCGACGCCCGGCCTCGACGTGCCGGCGAAGGTCAGCGGTACGGCGGTCTTCGGCGCCGATGTGACCCTGCCCGACATGCTGGTTGCGGCGGTGCTGCGTTGCCCGGTGCCGGGCGGCAAGCCGGCCCATTTCGACGCCGCGCCCGCGCGCGGCATGCCGGGCGTACGCGACGTGGTGGCGATCGATTCCGGCATTGCCGTCGTCGCCGACAGCTTTTGTGCGGCGGTCCGTGCGCGCGAAGCGATCCGGGTCACGTGGGACGAAGGCGCCAATGCGGGCCTGAGCAGCGACGAGATCCGCCGCCGCTTCGTCCGTGCGGCGAAGAGGGCGGGGCGCGTGGCGCGCGAAACGGGCGATGTCGCCGCCGCGCTCGGCGAGGCGGCAACGGTGGTCGAGGTGGTCTACGAGACGCCTTATCTCGCCCACGCCACACTCGAGCCGATGAACGGCACGGCGCGCATCGGGCCGGATGGCTGCGACATCTGGGTGCCGACCCAGGCGCAAACGGAGGCGCAACTGGCGGCAGCGCGTGCCGCCGGCCTGCCGCCCGAACGGGTGCGGGTGCACACCACCTTTCTCGGCGGCGGGTTCGGCCGCCGGCTCGAGCACGACTACGTCACCGAGGCGGTGCAGATCGCCAAGGCGGTGGGCAAGCCGGTGCAGGTGCAATGGACGCGCACCGACGACATGCAGCACGATTTCTACCGCCCGGCCAACTACACCGTTCTCAAGGGCGGGCTGGACAAGCGCGGCCGGCCGTGCGCCTGGAGGCAGCACATCGTCGGGCCGCCGCTCGCGCTCGAAGGCGTCGACATCCCTTACGCCGTTCGCTATCTCCGCGAGAGCCATGTCGAGGAGGATCCGGGCCTGCCGACCGGCCCCTGGCGCTCGGTCGGCGCGTCGCAGAATGCCTTCGTCGTCGAAAGCTTCATCGACGAGTTGGCACATGCCGCCGACGCCGACCCCTATCTCTTCCGCCGCCGGCTTCTCGCCCGCGCGCTGCGCCATCGCGGCGTGCTCGACCTTGCCGCCGCGAAGGCCGGCTGGGGCAGGCCGCCGCCCGCCGGGCGGCACCGCGGCATCGCGCTCTACTTCTCCTTCGGCAGCTGGGTGGCGCAAGTCGCCGAGGTGTCGGTGTCGGACGGCGGCGAGATTCGCGTGCACCGGGTGGTCGCGGCGATCGATTGCGGCATCGCCGTCAATCCCGACGGCATCGAGGCGCAGATGGAAGGCGCCGTGGCGTTCGGCCTCGGCGCCGCGCTGAAGGGCGAGATCACCTTCGCCGACGGTCAGGCGATGCAGCGCGGCTTCCGCGATTATCCGCTGCTCACCTTTGCCGAGATGCCGGAGGTCGAAGTGCATATCGTGGCGAGCGCGAGACCGCCCGGCGGCGTCGGCGAGCCCGGCGTGCCGCCGATCGCCCCGGCGGTCGCCAATGCGGTGTTCGCCGCGACCGGCAAGCGGATTCGCCGTTTGCCGATCCGCGCTGCCGACCTGGCGGCGGCCGCACCGCCGACAGCCTAGGGCTCGCCGATGTTTGTGCCGTTCCCGCACACCGGTCGCGGCGCCCCTGCCTCCGCCGCCTACGGTCTGCTCGGCGAGGTGATCGCGCCGCGGCCCAAGCCGGCCTTCGCCATCGACGCGGTGGAGATCGACAGCGGCCGCGTCGCCGTGCGCGAGGCGACCGTCATGCAGCAG
>CAYTWJ010000194.1:0-6731 GCA_964442055.1 uncultured Rhodospirillaceae bacterium
GCCTCCGCCGGCGGCCCGACCACGACGACGATCTCGCCCTTGGGCGGCGGCGCCGCTCCGTAGGCCGCGGCGAGCGCCGCCAGGTTGTCGCGGCGCACCTCCTCGTAGAGCTTGGTCAGCTCGCGCGCCACCGCCGCCTCGCGCCCGCCGCCGAGCGCCTCGGCCATGTCGGCAAGCGATTCGGCCAGCCGGTGCGGGCCTTCGAGGAAGACCAGCGTGGCGCGCACGGCGGCGAGCTCGGCGAGAGCGCGCCGCCGCGCCGCGCTCTTGGCCGGCGGGAAGCCGGCGAACAGGAAGCGGTCGGTCGGCAGCCCGGCCAGGCACAGGGCGGCCATCACCGCCGACGGCCCCGGCACCGCGCTGACATGGCTGCCCTGCGCCAGCGCGGCGCGCACCAGCTTGTAGCCGGGGTCGGAGATCAGCGGCGTGCCGGCGTCGGCGATCAGCGCGATCGCCTGCCCCGCGGCCAGCCGGCGCAGGAGCTCGGGCCGAACTTTCGCCGCATTGTGCTCGTGATATGCGAAGAGCGGCGTGGCGATGCCGTAGCGGCGCAGGAGCGGCCCGCTGACGCGCGTGTCCTCGCAGGCGACGAGGTCGGCGGCGGCCAGCGTGTCGAGCGCGCGCTGCGAGATGTCGCCGAGGTTGCCGATCGGCGTCGCCACCAGATAGAGGCCGGGCGAGAGTTTACTTCGCTCCGGGGCCGCCTTAGCTTCGGACGCCGGCGCCGGCGCCGCGCCGTGAGAAGGGGTTCGCCGTGAGTGCTTCGCCGTCATCGCCCGCCCGCTTGCGCCGCGCGCTCCTGCCCGCGGCGTGGCTCGCTTTGGCGCTTCTGGCCGCCGCCTGCGAGACGGTACCGGAACCGTTGCCGCGCGTCCAACCGGCCCCGCCGCCGGCGGCCGAAGCGGCGCCCCCGCCCGCGCCGCCGGTGACGGCGGCGCCGGTCGAAGCGGCGCCCGTGCCGCCGGCGGAGCCCGCCGCGCCAGCGCCGGTGCTGATCCCGCCCACCGGGGCGGCGGCGGCGAGGGTGGCCTTGCTCGTGCCGCTGAGCGGGCCGAGCGCCCCGGTCGGGAGGGCGATCCTCGAAGCGGCGCAGCTTGCCCTCTTTGACCAGGAGGAGGCGCGGCTGACGTTGTTGCCGCGTGACACCGCCGGCACGCCCGAGGGCGCGCTGGCCGCGGCGCAGGCCGTGCTCGCCGAAGGCGCCGGGCTGATCCTCGGGCCGTTGTTCGCCGCCGATGTCGCCGCCGTGGCCCCTTTGGCGCGCGAGCGCGGCGTCGCCGTCATCGCCTTCTCGACCGACCGCACGGTGGCCGGCGACGGCGTCTATCTCATCGGCCTCACCCCCGGCGAGCAGGTGGCGCGCGTGGTCGGCTTCGCCCGCAGCCGCGGCCTCGCCCGCTTCGCCGTGCTGGCGCCCGACACGCCCTACGGCGCGACGGTGACGGCGGCGCTCGAGCAATCGCTGCAGCGCTTCGGCGGGGAGCTGGTGCGCGCCGGCACCTACCCGGCCGAATCGTCCGACCTCACGCCGGTGGTGCGCGGCTTCGCCCGCGGCGAGCGCGGCTTCGACGCGGTGCTGCTGCCCGAAGGCGGGGCGCGGCTGCGCGCCGTGGCGCCGCTGCTGCCCTATTACGACATCGACCCCAAGACGGTCCGCTTCCTCGGCACCGGCCTCTGGGACGACCCGACGATCGGCAGCGAGCCGGCGCTGGTCGGCGGCTGGTTCGCGGCGCCGCCGCCGCAGGAGAACGGCGCCTTCCAGAAGCGCTTCGAGGAAACTTACGGCCGCCGGCCGGTGCGCGTCGCCAGCCTGGGCTACGACGCGGTGGCGCTGGCCGCGGCGCTGGAGCGCGTCGCGCCGCGCGATCCCTTCGGCCGCGCCGCGCTGGCCAACGCGGACGGCTTCGCCGGCTACAACGGCATCTTCCGCTTCCGCCCCGACGGCACCGCCGAGCGCGGCCTGGCGGTGATCGAGGTGCAGGCGCGCAGCTTCCGCGTCATCGACCCCGCGCCGGCCAGCTTCGAGGTGCCGACGAACTAGGCGATGAGCTCGGCCAGCACGGCGTCGAGCAGGCGGCGGCCGCGCGCCGTCGCCCGCAGGCGCGCGGGCTCGCGCGCCAGCAGCCCCGCCGCGGTGAGGCGCGCGACGCGCGCCGGCGCCACCATATCGTCGAGCGGCCGGCCAACCGCGGCGGTGAAATTGTCGAGATGCACGCCCTCGGCGAGCCTGAGCCCCATCATCAGGCATTCGGTGGCGCGCTCGGATTGCCCGACCGGCTCGGCCGCCTCGGCGCCGTGGCCGGCCGCTTCGACCGCCGCGAGCCAGGCCTCGGGCTTGCGCAGCCGCCGGGTCGCCAGCCTGGCCCCGGCCACCGTGACGCGCCCGTGCGCGCCGGGGCCGACGCCGAGATAGTCGCCGTAGCGCCAGTAGGTCAGGTTGTGGCGGCATTCGCCGCCTGGCGCGGCGTGGTTCGAGATCTCGTAGGCCGGCAGTCCAGCGGCGGCGCAAGATTCCTGCGTCGCATCAAAGAGCGCCGCCACCCGGCCCTCGGCCGGCGGCGTGAGCGCGCCGCGCGCCACCGCCCCGGCGAAGCCGGTATTGGGCTCGACGGTCAGGGTATAGAGCGAGAGGTGGTCGGCGGCGAGGCGAAGCGCGCGCGCCAGCTCGGCCCGCCATTGGGCGACGGTCTGGCCCGGCCGGGCATAGATCAGGTCGAGGGAGAGGCGCGGGAAGACCCGCCGCGCCAGATCGAGCGCGGCCAGCGCCTCGGCGGCGTCGTGCGCGCGGCCGAGAAAGGCGAGCGCGCGGTCGTCGAGCGACTGCACGCCGAGCGACAGGCGGTTGACGCCGGCGGCGCGGAAGTCGCGGAAGCGGCCGGCCTCGGCCGAGGTCGGGTTGGCTTCGAGCGTGATCTCGACGTCGGGGGCGAGCGCGAACAATTCGCCCGCCCGCCCCAACAGCGCCGCCGCCGTGGCCGGCGCCATCAGCGAGGGCGTGCCGCCGCCGAAGAAGATGGAGGTGACGGGCCGGCGCGGCGCGGATTCTGCCGCGTGGGCAAGCTCGGCGAGCAGCGCGCGCCGCCAGCGCGCCTCGTCGATGGTCTCACGGACATGGCTGTTGAAGTCGCAATAGGGGCATTTCGACCGGCAGAACGGCCAGTGCACGTAGATGCCGAAGCCCGGATCGGGCGCCGGATCGGTTTCGAATCGTTCAGCGAAAGCAGGCATCGATCAGCTGGGCGAAGGCGCGGGCGCGGTGGCTGATGGCGTGCTTCTCGGCCGGCGCCATCTCGCCGAAGGTGAGATCGCCGCCGGCCGGCACGAATATCGGATCATAGCCGAAGCCGAAGGCGCCGCGCGGCGGCCAGACCAGATCGCCGGCGACGCGCCCCTCGAAGGTCTCGCAATGGCCGTCGGGCCAGCACAGCGACAGCGCGCAGACGAATTCGGCGCCGCGGTCGGCGGCGCCGCGCGCCTCGAGCTCGCGCCAGACCCGCGCCATCGCCACGGCGAAATCCTTGTCCGCCCCGGCCCAGCGCGCCGAATGGATGCCCGGCGCGCCGCCGAGCGCCGCCACGCTCAGGCCCGAATCGTCGGCCAGCGCCGGCAGCCCCGAGGCTCGCGCCGCGGCGCGGGCCTTGAGTTCGGCATTGGCGGCGAAAGTCGCCCCGGTTTCCTCGGGCTCGGGCAAGCCGAGCGCGGCGGCGCCCACCGTGGAGACGCCGAACGGCGCCAGCAGGTCGTCGATCTCGCGCACCTTGCCGGGATTGTGGCTGGCGATGACCAGCCGGCCGCCGGCGAAACGACGCGCCACCCGTCAGACCCCGGCGATCGCCTGGCGCTGCAGTCCGATGAGCTCGGCGACGCCCGCCTTGGCCAGCGCGAACAGCTCGTGGAACAGCGGCTCGCCGAAGGGCTCCTTCTCCGCCGTGCCCTGGATCTCGATGATGCCGCCGTCGCCCGACAGCACGAAGTTGGCGTCGGCGTCGGCGGTCGAGTCCTCGGCGTAGTCGAGGTCGAGCACCGGCACGCCCTGGTAGAGGCCGCAGGAGACCGCGGCGACGTGGCCGCGCAAGGGGATTTTCGCGATCAGCTGCTCGCGCCGCATGCGGGCGAAGGCGCAATGGAGCGCCACCCAGGCGCCGGTGATCGCCGCGGTGCGGGTGCCGCCGTCGGCCTGCAGCACGTCGCAGTCGACCTTGATCTGGCGCTCGCCGAAGCCCTCGAGGTCGGTGACCGCGCGCAGCGAGCGGCCGATCAGGCGCTGGATCTCCTGGGTGCGGCCCGACTGGGCGCCGCGCGCCGCCTCGCGCTCGGTGCGGGTATGGGTCGAGCGCGGCAGCATGCCGTATTCGGCCGTCACCCAGCCGCGCCCGGTATTGCGCAGGAAGGGCGGCACCCGCTCCTCGACGGTCGCGGCGCAGAGCACGTGGGTGTCGCCGAAGCGGGCGAGGCACGAGCCCTCGGCATACTTGGCGAAGCCGGGGTCGAGACGGACGACGCGCAGCTGGTCGGGGGCGCGGCCGGATGGGCGCATGGGGCGGGCTCCTGAGGCTTTGGCTGCGGGTTCTAGCCGCCGCCGGCCGCCGCGTCCAGCGCCGGCGCCGTCCAGCCGCCCGAGCGGGGCCGCGTTGACGGCTTCCGGCGGGATGCCTAAATACTGGCTGCCAGCGCAAACTTGAGGAATTTCCGCCTCTTGCCGACGTGCCGACCGCGATGCCGATGATCCAGGAACTGAGCCAGCGCAGCCGCGAGATCTTCCGCGAGATCGTCGAGGCCTATGTCGAGACCGGCACGCCGGTCGGCTCGCGCCTGCTCTCCAAGCGCCTCGACATCCGCCTCTCGCCGGCCTCGATCCGCAACGTCATGGCCGATCTCGAGGAGGCGGGGCTCCTGTTCGCGCCGCACACCTCGGCCGGCCGGGTGCCGACGGAGGCGGGCCTGCGGCTCTTCGTCGACGGCCTGCTCGAGCTCGGCGATCTCTCGAGCGAGGAGCGCGCCTCGATCGAGGGGCGCTGCGCCGCGGCCGGACGCAGCCTGCAGGAGATGCTGACCGAGGCGACGACGATCCTTTCGGGGCTGTCACGCTGCGCCGGCGTGGTCGTCGCGCCGAAGAGCGACGCCGCGCTCAAGCATGTCGAGTTCATCGCGCTCGGCCCCGGCCGCGCCCTGGTGGTGCTGGTCACCGAGGGCGGCATGGTCGAGAACCGGCTGGTCGAGCTGCCGATGGGCCTCACCGCCTCGGCCCTGGTCGAGGCCGGCAACTTCCTCTCCCGGCGCCTCAAGGGCCGCACCATGGCCGAGGCGCAGGCGCAGATCCTCGCCGAGCTCGAGGCGCGCCGCGCCGAGCTCGCCGAGCTCGCCCGCCGCGGCGTCGAGGCGGGGCTGGCGGTGTGGAGCGGCGAGGCCGGGCGCTCGACGCTGATCGTGCGCGGCCAGGCCAACTTGCTCGAGGACGTGAGCGCGCTCTCCGACCTCGAGCGCATCCGCCAGCTGTTCGACGAGCTGGAGGGCAAGCAGGACATGCTGCGCCTGATCGACCTCACCCAGGGGGCCGAGGGCGTGCGCATCTTCATCGGCTCGGAGAACAAGCTGTTCTCGCTCGCCGGCTGCTCGATGATCGTCGCCCCCTTCCAGAACAGCCGCCAGCAGATCGTCGGCGCGATCGGCGTGATCGGGCCGACGCGGATCAACTACGCGCGCATCGTGCCGATGGTCGACTTCACCGCCCAGGTGGTCGGCCGCCTGATCGGCTGAGCCCGCCCGCATCCCTTTCGTTCACGAGGACATGATGACCGAGTCGCAACAGGAAAAGCCCGCCAACGAAACCGGCCCGGAGGTCGCGGCAGCGCCCGCGCCGGAAGCGCCCGCCCCGGAGGCGCCGGCGCCCGCCTTCGACGCCGGGCAGGCCAGGGCCGAGATCGCCGAGCTCAAGGACCGGCTCCTGCGCGCGCTCGCCGAGACCGAGAACCTGCGCCGGCGCTTCGAGCGCGAGCGCGAGGAGACGGCGAAGTTCGCCGTCAGCCGCTTCGCCCGCGACCTGCTCGCGGTCGCCGACAACCTGCGCCGCGCGCTGGAGAGCGCGCCCCAGGGCGGCGAGCTGCCCGAGGCGCTGAAGAACGTCATCGCCGGCGTCGAGGTCACCGAGCGCGAGCTCCTCGCCGTGTTCGAGCGCCACGAGATCCGGCGCATCGACCCGCTGGGCGAGAAGTTCGACGCCAACCTGCACCAGGCGATGTTCGAGGTGGAGAGCGCCGACCAGCCCAGGGGCACGGTGGTGCAGGTGGTGGCGCCGGGCTACACCATCGCCGGGCGGCTGCTGCGCGCCGCCATGGTCGGCGTCTCCAAGGGCGCGCCGGCGGCGCCGGCCCCCGCGCCGGCCGCGAACGCCGGCGCGGCCAAGCCGCAGCACATCGACACCAAGGCGTGATCCTCACTCCGGCGGGATCAGGAACTCGCCCGCCGGGTCGTGGCGCCTGAGCCGCGCCTGGGCGGCGCGCCGGCTCGACACCGCGTAGCAATAGACGCAGCCCTGGGCGCAGGAATCGTAGGCGCCGATGTCGCGCGATTCGTGGCAGCGGCAGCCCGGCCGGTTGCCCTTCTCGCGCGCCGCGAGCGGCCGCCCGGCGATGGCGCCGAGGCGGCCGGCATCGACGCAGCGCGCCTCGGCCACCCCTTCGGCCAGCAGCTCGGGCTGGGCGCAGAGCGCGAGCCGCATGCCGCGCTCGCGC
>CAYTWJ010000195.1:0-3794 GCA_964442055.1 uncultured Rhodospirillaceae bacterium
GCCGCACATGGGCTCGGCCACCATCGAGGGCCGCATCGACATGGGCGAGAAGGTGCTGATCAACATCAAGACCTTCGCCGACGGCCACAAGCCGCCCGACCGCGTCATCGAGGGGATGCTGTAGCGGGCTGTCGAATCCCTCTTCCGCTCACCCCTCGCGCTTCGACCCTCGCCGGCTCCGCCGGCTCGACAGCGTGAGGAGTGAGCGTTATCCCAAGACCCGACCTCGCCCTGAGCCCGTCGACGGGCGAGGTCGGGATCGCCATCGAGCATTTTCAGCGGCCGCCGGGCCTTTGCGCGTTCACGCCGCCTGCACGTGGCCGCTGAGGTCGCGGATCGTCGCCTGCGCGCCGCAGAGCGGGCAGGCGGGGTCGCGGCGCACCCTGACGCTGCGGAAGGTGGTGCCCAGCGCGTCGTAGATGAGCAGCCGGCCCGAGAGCGTCTCGCCGATGCCGAGCAGCTCCTTGACCACCTCGATCGCCTGCAGCGAGCCCACCGCGCCGGCCAGCGCGCCGAGCACCCCGGCATCGGAGCAGGAGGGCATCAGCTCGCTCGGCGGCGGCGCCGGAAACAGGCAGCGGTAGCAGGGATGGGGCTCGCCGAGATGGGCCTTGTAGGTGGCGAGCTGGCCGTCGAACTGCAGGATGGCGGCGCTGACCAGCGTCTTGCGCCCGAGATAGCAGGCGTCGTTGACCAGGAAGCGGGTGGCGAAATTGTCGCTGCCGTCGGCCACCAGGTCGTAGCCGTCGATCAGCGTCGCCGCATTGGCGGCGGTCAGCCGCACCGGGTGCTCGACCACGCGCACGTCGGGGTTGATGCCGCGCACGGTCTCGGCGGCGCTGGCCGGCTTGGGCTGGCCGATGCGCTCGGTGGTGTGGGCGATCTGGCGCTGCAGGTTGGAGAGCGAGACGACATCGTCGTCGACCACGCCGATAGTGCCGATTCCCGCGGCGGCGAGGTAGAGGATCAGCGGCGAGCCGAGGCCGCCCGCGCCGACCACCAGCACCCGCGCCTGCAAAAGCTTCTGCTGGCCGGCGCCGCCGACCTCGCGCAGGATGACGTGGCGGGCATAGCGTTCGAGCTGGTCGTCGCGGAAGAGCATCGCCCGTCGCCCGCCGGCGCTCAAAGCCCCTCGAACAGGGCGGTCGAGAGATAGCGCTCGGCGAAGGAGGGGATCACCACCACCACCGTCTTGCCGGCCATCGCCGGCCGGGCACCGACCTCGAGCGCCGCGGCGAGCGCCGCCCCCGACGAGATGCCGCAGGGAATGCCCTCGAGCCGCGCGGCGCGGCGCGCCGTCTCGAAGGCGGTCTCGTTGCCGATGGTGATCACCTCGTCGATCAGCGAGCGGTCGAGGATCTCCGGGACGAAGCCGGCGCCGATGCCCTGGATCTTGTGCGGGCCGGGCTTGCCGCCCGACAGCACCGGGCTGTCCTCGGGCTCGACCGCGATCATGCGCACGCCGGGCTTGCGCTGCTTCAGCACCTGGCCCACCCCGGTGATCGTGCCGCCGGTGCCCACCCCGGAGATCACGGCGTCGACCTTGCCGCCGGTATCGATCCAGATCTCCTCGGCCGTGGTGGCGCGATGGATCGCCGGGTTGGCGGGGTTCTCGAACTGCTGCGGCATGACCGAGCCGGGAATCTGCTTGAGCAGCTCCTCGGCGCGGGTGATGGCGCCGCGCATGCCCTTGTCGGCCGGCGTCAAGTCGAGCTCGGCGCCGAGCAGGCGCAGCATCTTGCGCCGCTCCACCGACATGCTTTCCGGCATCACCAGGATCAGCCGGTAGCCCTTGGCGGCGGCGACGAAGGCGAGCGCGATGCCGGTATTGCCCGAGGTCGGCTCGATCAGCGTCGCGCCGGGCCGGATGCGGCCCTCGGCCTCGAGCGCGGCGATCATCGAGACGCCGATGCGGTCCTTGACCGAGGAAAGCGGGTTGAAGAACTCGAGCTTGGCCAGGATGTCGGCCTTGGCGCCGGCCTCGGCGGCGAGCTTCCTCACCCGCACCAGCGGCGTCGCGCCGATGGTATCGATGATCGATTCGAAAACGCGGCCGCGGGCATCCACGGCTGGCGGGTGCGAAGCGGCGGTGGCGGGTTGCTTCATCGTCATGCCCTTCCTGTCGACCTGGCGCCGCCGCGCGGCGGCTCGATGACGTAATGTCCCCTCAGATGGTGAAATCGTCGTGCTCGCGGCTCTCCGCCAGGACGCCGATGTCGCGCGCCCGGGCGCACAGGTCCTCGAGCGTGATCGCGTCGAGACGCTGCATCAGGTCCGCCTGCAGGCTCAGCCAGAGCGGGCGCACCACCCGCCGGCCGAGCTCGGAGCCGGCATCGCCGTCCTCCTCGGGCTCGCCGTCGATGCGGTCGATCACCCGCACCACCTCGCCCACCGTGATGCGACGGCGCTCGCGCGCCAGAGTATAGCCGCCGCGCGGCCCGCGCACGCCCTTGAGGATGCCGGCATGGACGAGCTGCTGCATCACCTGCTCGAGATAGCGCTGCGGGATGCCCTGGCGGCGGGTGATCTCCTTCGACTGCACCGGCTCGGGGCGGGCGTTGTAGGCGATGTCGACCACCGCCTCGAGGGCGAACATCAGCTTGCGCGGTGGACGCAGCATGGCGCTAATTCCTGCCCGTCGAGCCGAAGCCGCCGGCGCCGCGCGCGCTCTCGGGCAGCGCGGCCACCTCTTCGAGGCGGGCGCGCGAGACCGGCGCGATCACCATCTGCGCGATGCGCTCGCCGCGGCGGAGCGCGAACGGCTCGGTGCCGAGATTGACCAGGATCACCGCCACCTCGCCGCGGTAGTCGGCGTCGATCGTGCCGGGGGCGTTGAGCACGGTGACGCCGTGGCGCAGCGCCAGCCCCGAACGCGGCCGCACCTGGGCCTCGTAGCCCGGCGGCAAGGCGATGGCGAGGCCGGTGGGGACGAGCGCCCGGCCGCCGGGCACGACCACCAGCTCGGCGTCGATGGCGGCCAGAAGGTCGAGGCCGGCGGCGCCGGCGGTCGCGTAATGGGGCAGCGGCAAGCCCTCGCCGTTGGCGAGCCGGCGCACCGCGACCACCGGCGCCGTCATCGCTTGCGCTCCGCGAAATGCGCCGCGATGCGCTCGGCCAGCCGCTCGGCGACCGCCGCCTTGCCGAGCCGCGGCCAGTCCTCGACCCCGTCGGCGCCGACCAGGTGGACCAGGTTGGTGTCGCCGCCGAAGGTGCCGCTGCCGGGGCCGACGTCGTTGGCGACGACCCAGTCGCAGCCCTTTTTCTTGCGCTTGTCGACCGCGTTCCTGACCACGCTCTCGGTCTCGGCGGCGAAGCCGACGACCAGCGCCGGGCGGTCGCGGCCGGCTCGCGACAAGGACAGCAGGATGTCGGGGTTTTCCGTCAGCGTGAGCGTCGGCGGCGCGCCGTCCTTCTTCACCTTGCGCCGCGCCTCGCGCGCGACGCGCCAGTCGGCGACCGCCGCCGCGCATACCGCGACGTCGACCGGCAGCGCCGCCTCGCAGGCCGCCAGCATCTCGCGCGCGGTCTGGACATGCACCGTCTTGACCCCGGGCGGATCGGCGAGGGCGGTCGGTCCCGAGACCAGCACGCAATCGGCGCCACGGCGCGCCAGCGCGACGGCGATGGCGTGGCCCTGCTTGCCCGACGAGCGGTTGGCGATGTAGCGCACCGGGTCGATCGCCTCGTGCGTGGGCCCGCTGGTGACGAGCGCGCGCAGGCCGGCGAGCCGCCCGGCGCCGCGGAACTGCGCCTCGATCGCGGCCAGGATCTCCTCGGGCTCGGCCATGCGCCCG
>CAYTWJ010000195.1:3804-6711 GCA_964442055.1 uncultured Rhodospirillaceae bacterium
CGATCGGCTCGTGGGTCGGGCCCGAGGTCACCAGGGCCCGCAGGCCGCCGAGCGGCTCGCCGCCGCCGGCGAAGGCGCCTCCGATGGCGGCGAGGATCTCGGCCGGCTCGGCCATGCGCCCGGGGCCGAACTCGCCACAAGCCATCTCGCCCTCGCCGGGCCCAACCACGCGCACCCCGTCGGCCAGCAGGCGCGCCAGGTTGCGCTGCGTCGCCGGGTGGGTCCACATGCGCACGTTCATCGCCGGCGCGATCAGCACCGGCTTGTCGGTGGCGAGCAGCGCGGTGGCGGCCAGGTCATCGGCCAGCCCGGCGGCCATGCGCGCCATGATGTCGGCGGTCGCCGGCGCGACCACCAGCAGATCGGCGTCGCGCGAGAGCTCGATATGGCCCATCTCCGCCTCGTCGGTCAGCGAGAACAGCTCGCCATAGACCTTGTCGCCGGTCAGGGCGGCGAGCGAAAGCGGGGTGACGAATTCCGCCCCGGCGCGCGTCAAAATGCAACGCACTCCGGCACCCCGCTCGCGCAGCCGGCGAACGAGGTCGAGCGTCTTGTAGGCGGCAATGCCGCCGCAGACGATGAGAAGGATGCGCTTGCCGTCGAGCAAGGGGGATAAGCCGGTAATCACGATCTGCCAGTGTATTTACACCTTAGCCGCCAGCGCGGCGGCGCACAAGGCGCTGTCAACGTAAAATTCGCCGGTTCACTCGAACAGCATCAGGAAGGCGACCAGGAAGAGCGCCATTCCGGCGACCAGGCTCCAGACGGCGATGGTCAGCGGCCGGCGGCGGCGGGCCTGCTCGGCGGCGAGGCGGCGCAGGGTGTCCGAGTCCAGCCGCAGGCCGTCCTGGGCGATCGCCGCCAGGCCGCGCTCGACGCGCGCCACCACGCCCGGCAGGCGCTGCATGAACTCGGCGGTCGCCTGGGCGGCGTCGCGCACCCGCGCCTCCGGCCCCATGTTGTCGCGCATCCAGTCCTCGATCACCGGGCGGGCGACGGTCCAGAAGTTGATCTCGGGGTCGAGCCCGCGCGCCACGCCTTCGGCGGTCACCATCGTCTTTTGCAACAACAGGAGTTGCGGCTGGGTCTGCATGGCGAAGGCCTCGGTGATCTCGAAAAGCTGGGCCAGCAGGCGGCCGATCGAGATTTCGTTGACCGGGCGGCCGAGAATCGGCTCGCCGATCGACCGGCAGGCCTGGGCGAAGGCCTCGACCGACTTGTCGGGCGGGACGTAGCCGGCCTCGAAATGCACCTGGGCGGCGCGCCGGTAATCGCCGGTGAGGAAGGCGTGGAGCATGTCGGCCATGAAGCGCCGGGTCTGGCGGTCGAGCCGGCCGACGATGCCGAAATCCACCGCCTCGAGCGCGCCGTCGGGCGCCACGAACAGGTTGCCGTGATGCAGGTCGGCGTGGAAGAAGCCGTCGCGCAGCGCCTGCTTGAGGAAGGTGCGGATGACGCGGGCGCCCACCGCGGCGAGATCGTGGCCCGCCTCGGCCAGCGCCGCGCGGTCGTCGATGGGGAGGCCGCGCACCCGGTCGAGGGTCAGCACGCGCCGGCCGGTACGCTGCCAGTCCACCGCCGGCAAGCGGAAATCGGGGTCGTCCTTGAAGTTGATGGCGAATTCGGCCGCCGCCGCGGCCTCGAGCCTGAGATCCATCTCGATCGCCACGGCCTCGGCAAGGGTGTCGACCACTTCCACCGGGCGCA
Source organism: uncultured Rhodospirillaceae bacterium (assembly GCA_964442055.1). Classification (GTDB taxonomy): domain Bacteria; phylum Pseudomonadota; class Alphaproteobacteria; order Ferrovibrionales; family Ferrovibrionaceae; genus CAYTWJ01. Next base: position 5,512 of record CAYTWJ010000195.1, read on the forward strand.
GCCGGCGCGATTCCGGCTGCAGCCGCTCGGCCGCCTCGGCGAGCCAGCGGAAGAAGGCGAGGTCGCGGCGGAACGCCGCCTCGATGCCCGGCCGCAGCACCTTGACCGCCACCTCCCGGCCTTCGGCGGTGACGGCGAAGTGCACCTGGGCAATCGAGGCGGCGGCGACCGGGCGGTCGTCGAAGCTCTGGAACAGGCGCCGCATCGGCTGGCCGAGCTCGGCCTCGATGGCGGCGCGGGCCTGGGCGGCGGAAAAGGGCGGCAGGCGGTCGCGCAGCTGGCCGAGATCGCCGGCCAGCGCCTCGCCGACGAGATCGGGGCGGACCGACAGCGCCTGGCCCAGCTTGATGAAGCTCGGCCCGAGCGCATAGAGCGCGTCGGCAAGCCGCTGGCCCGGCCGGCGCTGCCCGCCCGGCTTCCGGTAGTAGCGCGTATAGAGGCGGGCGAGCCAGATCAGCGGCGGCGGCGCGTCGACCAGGGCGAGCGGAAACAGCGCGTCATGGACGGCCAGGGTGCGGGCGATGGCTTGCAGCCGCCCGAGATGGCGGAGGTGGCGGATCATCGCCGCTCTCAGATGCGCCAGGCCGAATGCAAGGCGGCGATCCCACCGGACAGGTTGCGCACCTTGACCTCGCCGAGCCCGGCATTTTCGATCAGGCGCGCGAAAGCCGACTGGGCGGGGAAGCGGCGAATGCTTTCGACCAGATACTGGTAGGCGTCGCGGTCGCCGGCCACCAGCTCGCCGATCTCCGGCAGCACGCGAAAGGAATAGGCCTCGTACAGGCGGTCGAGGAGCGGCATCCGCACCTGCGAGAATTCGAGGCAGAGAAAACGGCCGCCCGGCTTGAGCACGCGGCGAGCCTCGGCCAGCGCCGCGCCGATGTCGGTGACGTTGCGGATGCCGAAGGCGATGGTGTAGGCGTCGACCGCGCCATCGGCGATCGGCAGCTTCTCGGCGTCGCCGCAGACCCAGTCGATGCCGCCGAGCAGGCCGCGGTCGATGGCCCGGTCGCGCCCGACCAAGACCATCCGCGCGTTGATGTCGCAGACGGTCACGCGCGCACCCGGCGCCCGGTCGCGGATGCGGAAGGCGATATCGCCGGTGCCGCCGGCGACGTCGAGCACGCTTAGGCCATCGCGCGGCGCCAGCCAGTCGATCATCGCCCGCAGCAGTACTTCGAACGCGGCCAGCGCCGCCAG
>CAYTWJ010000196.1:0-6691 GCA_964442055.1 uncultured Rhodospirillaceae bacterium
TGATCTCGCCGCCGCCGCACCACGACATCTATTCGATCGAGGACCTGGCCCAGCTCATCTACGACCTCAAGCAGATCAATCCCGAGGCGCAGGTCGGCGTCAAGCTGGTCGCCGAATCGGGCATCGGCACCATCGCCGCCGGCGTCGCCAAGGCCAAGGCCGACGTGATCCTGGTCTCCGGCCATGTCGGCGGTACCGGGGCGAGCCCGCAATCCTCGATCAAGTTCGCCGGCGTGTCGTGGGAGATGGGCCTTTCCGAGGTCAACCAGGTGCTGACGCTGAACAAGCTCCGGCACCGGGTCAAGCTGCGCACCGACGGCGGCATCAAGAACGGCCGCGACGTGGTGATCGCCGCGATGCTCGGCGCCGAGGAATACGGCATCGGCACCGCGGCCCTGGTGGCGATGGGCTGCATCATGGTCCGCCAGTGCCATTCCAACACCTGCCCGGTCGGCGTCTGCACCCAGAACGAGGAGCTGCGCAGGAAGTTCACCGGCACGCCGGAGAAGGTCGTCAACCTGTTCAGCTTCATCGCCGAGGAGGTGCGCGAGATTCTCGCCTCGCTCGGCGCCCGCTCGCTCAACGAGGTGATCGGCCGCAGCGACCTGCTGGTGCAGGTGAGCCGCGGCAGCCCGCATCTCGACGACCTCGATCTCAACCCGCTGCTGGCCCAGGCCGACCCGGGCGAGTTCGCGCGCTACTGCACGCTGCAGGGCCGCAACGAGGTGCCCGACACGCTCGACGCGCAGATGATCAAGGACGCGCAGGCGGTGTTCACGCGCGGCGAGAAGATGCAGCTCGCCTACAACATCCGCAACACGCACCGCGCCATCGGCACCCGGCTGAGCTCGCACCTGGTGCGCAAGTTCGGCATGACCGGGCTCAATCCCGGCCACATCACGGTGCGGCTGCGCGGCACCGCCGGCCAGTCGCTCGGCGCCTTCGCCGTTCAGGGCCTCAAGCTCGAGGTGTTCGGCGACGCCAACGACTATGTCGGCAAGGGGCTGTCGGGCGGCACCATCGTGGTGCGGCCGATGCCGTCGAGCCCGCTGGTTTCGAACGAGAACACCATCGTCGGCAACACCGTGCTCTACGGCGCCACCGCCGGGCAGCTCTTCGCCGCCGGCCAGGCGGGCGAACGCTTCTGCGTGCGCAACAGCGGCGCCGAGGCGGTGGTCGAGGGCTGCGGCGCCAACGGCTGCGAGTACATGACCGGCGGCGTCGCCGTCATCCTCGGCCCGGTCGGCGACAATTTCGCCGCCGGCATGACCGGCGGCATGGCCTTCGTCTACGACGTCGGCGAGGCGCTGCCGGTGCACATCAACGAGGAATCGGTGGTCTATCAGCGCATCGCCAGCAAGCACTGGGAAGGCGTGGTGCGCGCGCTGATCGAGCGCCATGCGCGCGAGACCCAGTCCGGCTTCGCCGCCAAGCTGCTGTCGGAATGGGACGTCACGCTCGGCCATTTCTGGCAGGTCTGCCCGAAGGAGATGGTGCAGCGCCTGACCCATCCGCTCAGCGACGTCGCACCCGCCCGCGCGGCCGGCGACGACTGATCACCGGCCGGCGCGGCAAGGGGCGGCGATGCTGCGGCTCTACGACTTCGCCGATTCCGGCAACGGCTACAAGGCGCGCCTGCTGCTCGCGCAGCTCGGGCTGGCTTACGAGCTCGTTCCGGTCGACATCCTCAAGGGCGAATCGCGCACGCCCGAGTTCCTCGCCCGCAATCCCAACGGCCGCATCCCGGTGCTCGAGCTCGACGACGGCACCTGTTTCGCCGAATCGAACGGCATCCTCTGCTATCTCGCCGACGGCACGCCCTATCTGCCCGGCGAGCGGCTGGCGCGGGCGCAGGTCCTGCAATGGCTCTTCTTCGAGCAATACAGCCACGAGCCGAACATCGCCACGCCGCGCTACTGGCTGCGCCATCTCGAGATGACGCCGGAGCGCCAGGTTCGCCTCGTCGAGAAGCAGAAGCTCGGCCGCGATGCGCTCGCGGTGATGGAGCGCCATCTCGACGGCCGCGACTGGTTCGCCGCCGGCCGCTACACGGTCGCCGACATCGCGCTTTACGCCTATACGCACGTCGCCGACCAGGGCGGCTTCGACCTCGCTCCCTATCCGCGCGTGCGCGCCTGGCTCGGCCGGGTGACGGCCGAGCCCGGCCACGTGCCGATGTTCTAGCCTCCCCGCGCCCAGCGCTCGGCGAAGCGGCCGAGCGGCTCGAGCAGTGCGATCAGCTCGCGCCCCTCGGCGGTCAGCGCATAGCCGGCCTCGCCGAGCTCGACCAGGCGGGCGGCGCGCAGCTCGCCGAGGCGGCGGTTGAGCACGCTCGGCGACACCGTGTCGGCGCGCTCGCGCAGCGCCCGGAAGGTGAGGGGCTCGCCGCGCAGCTCCCACAAGAGGCGCAAAGTCCAGCGCCGCCCGAGCAGGTCGAGCAGCACCATCGCCGGCCGCCCGCTGCGCGAGCCGCGCACGCGCTTTTCCGTCAGCGTCTGCATGCCGCCTCCTTTTGCTATGATTTCAGTAGCGGGCCGTCCCGTCGAGTGCTACTATATCGGTAGCATCCGATGAAGGCGAGGACTGCCATGCTGCCGCGCTTGCCGCCGCTCGATCCGCCTTACGAGCCCGCCGTCGCGGCGGAGTTCGAGCGTTTCATGCCCAGAGACACGGCGCCGCTCAAGCTCTTCCGCACCGTCGCCCACAATCCGCGCGTGCTGCAGCGCTTCTTCGCGGGCGGCCTGCTCGATCGCGGCGCACTGAGCCTGCGCCAGCGTGAGATCGTCATACTGCGCGCGACCGCGCGCTGCGGCGCGGCCTATGAATGGGGCGTGCATGTCGCCTATTTCGCCGCCAAGGCCGGCCTGGGCGAAGCGGAATTGCAGGCTACCGTGCACGGCGACGCGACGGCGCCGGTGTGGCCGGCGGCGGAGGCGTCGCTGATCCGCCTGGTCGATGAGCTGCACGCGACCGCCACCGTCTCGGACGCCCTCTATGCCGAGCTGGCAGGGCACTACGCGCCGGCGGCGCTGGTCGAGCTGATCGTCCTCGCCGGCCTCTATCACATGGTGTCGTTCGTCACCAATGCCTTCGCGGTCGAGGCCGAGGCCTGGGCGTCGGCCTTTCCCGGTGCCGCTGCGCTCAGGTCATCGGCACCATGACGTGCCGCCGGTAGGCCGGGCGCTCGCTGAGCCGCGCGTACCAGGCGGCCAGGTTCGGCAGTTCGGGGCGCTCGATCGGCAGGGCCTGCCAGCGATAGCACATCGCCCCGACCGGGATGTCGCCCATGCCGAAGTCGGCGCCGGCGACGTAGCCGCGTCCGGCCAAGTGCCCGTCGAGCCGTCGCCAGACATCGGCCGTGCTCTGCCGCGCCGTCTCCAGCGCGGCGAGGTCGCGCTTTTCGGGCGGCGTGCGCACCCAGCCCCAGAACAGCGTCGTCATGCCGCCAAGCGCGCTCAGCTGCCAGTCCATCCAGCGGTCGGCCTGGGAGCGGGCGGCCGCGTCCTCGGGCCACAGCCGGCCGGCGCCGTAGCGCGCGGCCAGGTAGCGCACAATGCTGTTCGATTCCCAGACCACGGTCTCGCCGTCCTCGATCGTCGGCACCAGGCCGTTGGGATTGAGCGCGAGGTACCAGGGCTCGCGGTTGCGGCCGAAGGTGCCGCCGATCTCGACGTTCTCGTAGGCGAGCCCGAGCTCGTCGGCGCACCACAGCACCTTCTGCACGTTGATCGAATTGCGCCGCCCCCAAATCTTCAGCATGTTCCCCTCCTGTCGCGGTATTCCTAGCCTCGCCGGCCTCGCCGGTCCAGCCGGCCGCTGTATTCGCGGCGGGCCTTCCGTTAGAGTGGCGGCGCATGCGCAAGCTCTACCACCTGTGGCTGTCGCCCGATTGCCGCGCGGTCCGCATCGTCCTCAAGGAGAAGGGCCTCGACCACGAGCTGGTGGTCGAGAAGGTGTGGGAGCGGCGCGAGGACTTCCTCGCGATCAACCCCGCCGGCGAGGTGCCGGTGCTGATCGAGCACGACGGGCGCGCGCTCTGCGGCAGCACGCCGATCTGCGAATTCGTCGACGAGGTCTATCCCAACCGCGCGCTGATCGGCGCCGATCCGGCCGCGCGCGCCGAGACGCGGCGGCTGGTCGGCTGGTTCGACGGCAAGTTCGCCCGCGAGGTCACCGACAACCTGGTCTTCGAGAAGCTGATGAAGCGCTTCATGGGCATGGGTGAGCCGGATTCGGCGGCGATCCGCGCCGGCCAGCACAATATCCACTACCATCTGGACTATATCGGCTATCTCGCCGAGCGGCGGAGCTGGCTCGCCGGCGACGATTTCAGCCTCGCCGACATCGCCGCGGCGGCGCACCTTTCCTGCCTCGACTATCTCGGCGACGTGCCGTGGGAGGACCATCAGCCGGCCAAGGACTGGTACGCGCGGGTCAAGTCGCGGCCTTCGTTCCGGCCGCTGCTCGCCGACCACATACCCGGCCTGCCGCCGCCGCGCCACTACGCCGACCTCGATTTCTGAACCCGCCGCTTTGGCGCCAGCCAGAAGGGGACACACGACTCATGCCCATCAAGCGTTTCAATACCGGTCCGCGCATGTCGCAGGCGGTCGCGCACGGCGACACGCTCTATCTCGCCGGCCAGGTCGCCGACGATGCGAACGCCGACGTCGCCGGCCAGACGCGCCAAATCCTGGCCAAGATCGATGCCCTGCTCGCCGCCGCGGGCAGCGACAAGACCCGGCTCCTGAGCGCCAACATCTGGCTCGCCGATATCGGCACCTTCGCCGAGATGAACGGCGTCTGGGACAAGTGGGTGGCGCCCGGCCACACCCCGGCGCGGGCCACCGTCGAAGCCAGGCTGGCGGCGCCGCAATACAAGGTCGAGATCGCGGTGATCGCCGCGATCTGATCATGCGACGGCGGCGGGCCTATACTCGCCGGCATGGACGTCAAGGCGGCGATCCGCGACCGGGCGCTGGCGCTCGGTTTCGACGCGGTCGGCTTCGCCCGGCCCGAGGCGGTCGGCGAAGCCGGCCGCCGCCTGGCCGAGTTCATCGCGCTCGGCCGCCACGGCGAGATGGACTGGCTCGCCGCCAAGGCCGACCGGCGCAGCCATCCCCGTGCCCTTTGGCCGGCGGCGCGGGCGGTCGTCGTCGTCGCCATGAACTACGGCCCGGCAGGCGATCCGCTGCGGCTGCTCGCCCGCCCCGAGCGCGGCGTCGTTTCCTGCTATGCGCAGGGCTCCGACTACCACGATGTCCTCAAGCGGCGGCTGAAACGGCTCGGCGGCTGGCTCGCTGACGGGTTCGCCGCCGAGGTCAAGGTCTTCGTCGACACCGCGCCGGTGATGGAGAAGCCGCTGGCCGAGGCCGCCGGCGTCGGCTGGCAGGGCAAGCACACCAACCTGGTGTCGCGCGACTGGGGCTCGTGGCTGTTCCTCGGCGCGCTGTTCACCACGCTCGAGCTCTCGCCCGACCCGCCGGAGCAGGACCATTGCGGCGCCTGCAGGCGCTGCCTCGAGGTCTGCCCGACCGACGCTTTCCCCGCGCCCTATCAGCTCGACGCCCGCCGCTGCATCTCCTACCTGACCATCGAGCACCGCGGCCACATCGACCGCGCGCTTCGCGCGGCGATCGGCAACCGCGTCTATGGCTGCGACGACTGCCTGGCGGTCTGCCCCTGGAACAAGTTCGCGCGCGCGGCACGCGAAGCCGCATTCCTGCCGCGCGCCGAGCTGACTGCGCCGCGGCTCGCCGATCTCGCCGCCCTCGACGACGACGCCTTCCGCCGCATCTTCGCCGGCTCGCCGATCAAGCGCCTGGGCCGCGACCGCTTCGTGCGCAATGTGCTGATCGCGCTCGGCAACGGCGCCGACGCGGCCGCCATGCCGGCGGTGCGCGGCCGCCTCGACGATGCCTCGCCGCTGGTGCGGGCGATGGCGGTCTGGGCGCTCGGCCGGCTGCTGCCGGCGCCGGAGTTCGCCACACTGCGCGCCTCGCGCGCGGCCGGCGAAGTGGATGCCGACGTGCGCGCCGAATGGGATGCCTGAGGCGCGGCGTCTCAGCGGCGGATGATGTCGATCTCCTGCAGGTTGTAGGCGGCGGCGTCGGCGACCGGGGTGTTGGGCGCGAGCTCGCGCACCTTGGCCCAGTCGCGGCGCGCGCCGGCGGTGTCGCCCGCGGCGCGCCGCAGGATGCCGCGCTCGAGCAGGGCCTCGGGCAATTCGGCGTCGATCGCCAGCGCGGTCTCGACGTCCTCGAGCGCGCCGACGGCATCGCCAAGATGGCGGCGCGCGCTGGCGCGGAAGCTGTAGGCCTCGTCGCGCCTCGGATCGAGCGATAGCGCCTGGCCGAGATCCTGCGCCGCCGCCGCCCAGTCGTCGGTGGCGGCCAGGGCGCGGGCCCGGTCGATCAGCAGGTCGACGTCGTCGGGCGCCACCCGCAGCGCGCTGGTGAAGGCGGCATAGGCGCGCTGCGGCAGGCCGGCGAGCAGCCAGGCATTGCCGGCCTGGCCGAGCACCTCGGCGAGCAGCGGCGATCCTTCGCGTTGCAGCGCCTCGGCGAGCTTTTCCAGCCGGTCGGCGGCACCGCCATAGTCCTTGAGCTGGACCAGCGCCAGCGCGACGCAGTGCCGGGCCGGCGATCCGCCGCCGCGATCGGCCCAGGCGAGCCCGGACTCGAAAGCCTCT
>CAYTWJ010000197.1:0-6688 GCA_964442055.1 uncultured Rhodospirillaceae bacterium
ATCGTCGACCGCGAGCCTGCCGGCGGCGGCGCTCCGATCTCGGTGTTCGAATCCGGCGCCATCCTGCTCTATCTCGCCGACAAGGCCGGCAAGTTCATTCCGGCCGATCTGCGCGGGCGGGTTGAAGTGCTGCAATGGCTGTTCTGGCAGATGGCCGGATTGGGGCCGATGGCCGGGCAGAACCATCACTTCAACATCTACGCGCCGGAAAAGCTGCCCTACGCCGTCGATCGTTACGTCAACGAGACCAACCGGCTTTACGGCGTGCTCGACAAGCGGCTGGCCGATCGTCAATTCGTTGCCGGCGGCGACTATTCCATCGCCGACATGGCGAGCTACCCCTGGATCGTGCCGCACAAGCGCCAGGGCCAGAATCTCGACGATTTCCCCAATCTCAGGCGCTGGTTCGAGGCGGTCCGCGCGCGGCCCGCGACCGAGCGCGCCTACGAGATCGGCAAGCAATACGCGACCCAGCCGGTCGTCACCGACGAGGCGCGCAGGATCCTGTTCGGACAGACCGCCGCCGTGGTTCGGCGCTGAGAGTGGCCGCGGTGCCCAACCGACTGCTCGATCCCGGTCTCGAGGTCCATCTCGCCGAGGCCGAAGCCGACATCATCCGCTGCTGGCCGGTGATGGCGCAGCTTCGCCCGCACATCCAGTCGCCGGCCGAGTTGGTCGAGCGGGTGCAGCGCCAGCGCGCCGAGGGCTACCGCCTGGCCTTCCTCGAGGTCGGCGAGCGCGTCGTCGCCTGCGCCGGATTCCGCATCTGCGAGATGCTGGCCCGCGGCCGCAATCTCTATGTCGACGATCTGGTCACCGCCGATGCCGAGCGTTCCAAGGGCTATGGCGAGGTCATGCTCGACTGGCTGGTCGCCCGCGCCCAGGCCGAAGGCTGCGATTCGCTGCACCTCGATTCCGGGACGCAGCGCATGGCCGCGCATCGCTTCTATGTCCGCTACGGGCTCGACATCGTCTCCTTCCACTTCGCCCTCCGCCTGAGGTGACATGGCCGATGATGACGAGCCGGCGCTGCGGCCGGCGACGCTGATGGCGCAGGCGCTCGGGCGCATCGCCGCGCCCTACGCCGAAGTGGTGCCGCCGATTCACTTGTCGACCACCTACGAGCGCGCCCCCGACGGCTCGTTCCCCGGCGGACGGGCCTATGCGCGGGACGGCAGCCCCGCGTTCGTCGATGCCGAGGCACTACTCGCCGCGCTCGAGGGCGGCGCGGCGGCGCTGCTCTTCGCCTCCGGCATGGCAGCGGCGACGGCGGTGTTCCAGGCCCTGCTGCCCGGCGATCATGCGGTCGCGCCGCGGGTGATGTACTGGGGCCTGCGCAAATGGCTGCTCGACCATGCCGCGCCGCGCGGCCTGGCCGTCGATTTCTTCGACAACGAGGCCGCCGATCCGCTGGCCGACCTGCAGCGCCGGGTGCGGCCGGGGCGGACCCGCCTGGTCTGGATCGAGACGCCGGCGAATCCGACCTGGGCGATCACCGACATCGCCGCGGCGGCCGCCATCGCGCACGGCGCCGGCGCCCGGCTGGCCGTCGACTCCACCGTCGCGACGCCGTTGCTGACCCAGCCGGTCGGGCTCGGCGCCGACATCGTCGTGCACTCGGCGACCAAGTATCTCAACGGCCATTCCGACGTCGTCGCCGGGGCGCTGGTCGCGGCGCGCGACGACGAGTTCTGGCGGACGATTCGCAGTGTGCGCGTCTCCGGCGGGGCGGTGCCCGGTCCGGTCGAGGCCTGGCTCTTGTTGCGCGGCATGCGCACTCTGCCGCTGCGCCTCGCCGCCGCCTGCCGCAACGCGCAGGCGATCGCCGAGCGCTTCGCCGCCGATCGGCGGCTTGCCGACGTGCTCTATCCCGGCCTGGCGCGCCATCCGGGCCATGCGGTCGCCGCGCGTCAGATGCGCGGCGGCTTCGGCGGCATGCTGTCGATCCGGGTCAGGGGCGACGCGGCGGCGGCGCTGCGGGTGGCGGCGGCGCTGCGGGTGTTCAAGCGCGCGACCTCGCTTGGCGGCACCGAGAGCCTGGTCGAGCACCGCGCCAGCATCGAGGGGCCGGGCACGCCCTGTCCGCCCGACCTGCTGCGGCTGTCGATCGGCATCGAGGACGTCGACGACCTGATCGCCGATCTCGACCGGGCGCTCGCCGCCGCCTGACCGCTAACCCTTTGTTTACGCTGATGCGCTTCCCTTGAGTGGGGCGGTCTCGCCCCGCAGCAGCAAGGACCGGCGGATGACGCATTTTTCCGAGGCGCGCAAGCTCCGCTACGAGATCTACGTGATGGAAACCGGCCGCTGGCGGCTGGCCCACACGGTCGACGACGAGCGCGAGACGCTGGGCCGGCCCTATACGCCCGCCGACCACCAGCGCACCGAAGGCAACGTGCTGAGCCAGGGCCGCTCGCTGCTGGCCTCGGGCCGTTTCGAGGCCGTCAAGGTCGTGCGCGAGCGCCTCGGCCCCGACGGCTTGGCGGTCGTCTCCGAGATATTCCACAAGACGAACGCGGCGCGAACCGGCGCGCGAAGCGCCGGCGTGCGCCGGCTCGACGCGGATTTCCCGGCGTGCGAGACCGTCGCCGACCTGGCGCGCCGGCCGGCGGCGCACCTGCTCGCCATCGTGCTGCGCGATTTCCTGCTCCAGCTGCGCATCACGGCGCTGGAGCTGCTTCATTATCCCAGCCATTTGGCGAAGCTGCAGGCCGCGCATGCGCTGTTCCAGGCCGCCATCAACGAGATCGCACGCAACGAAGCGAACGGCGCGGCAACGATGGCCGAGCGCGTGCGGCATCTCGAACGGCTGTTCGATCAGGCGGCGCAGGAGGGGCGGGCGGCGATGGCCGAGCGCGGCCTGCCGACGCTGGCCGACGGCAACATGGCGGCCGCCGTCAGCGCGCTGGCGGCGCGCTGCGCCGGCGACGCGCTGCGCGGCCGCGCCTTCTTCGTGCTGGCGCGCCGGTTGCAGCCGATGCCGACCTATCTCGAGAAGCTGGCTTTCGCCTGCGACAATGCGGAGCGCGGCGACGATGCGGCGTCGGCGCCGCTCGACGAATACATCGCCGGCTGCCTCGACATTCCCAACGTGCTGATGGAGGTGCTGGGCCCGCGCGAGAACCTCGCGGCCGCCCTGGCCGCGCTGGCCGAGCTGGCCGCCGGCAGGCTCGTGGCCGACACCGGCAACCCGGCGCTCGGCCGGCTCAATCGCCTGATCGCCGCCGGCCGGCTGCCGCTGACCGCCGAGGCGGTCTGGCAGCGCATCGTGCAGGACATCGACGGCCACGCGCCGCTGTCGCGCAAGGATCCGGGGCGCGAATGGGGCCTGACGGTGGCGTTGTCGGAGCAGCTTGCCGCCGTGGCGCCGGCAGCGATGCGCGCGGCGGTCGAGAGCGGCATGCAGACGCGGATCCTGCGCCTGCGCGACCGCGACTGAGCGGCGCTCAGTCCACCGCTTCCGGCATCACCGCGCCGGTCAGATCGGCGCCTTCCAGGCAGGTATTGTGCAGGCGCGCGTCGGCCAGCACGGCGCCGCGCAGAAGCGCGCGGGTCAGATCGGCGTCGATCAGATTGGCGCCACGCAGATTGGCGCCGGCGAGATTGGCGCCGGTCAGCTTGGCGGCGGCGAGGCTCGCCGACCACATGCGCCCCGTCGGGCGCCCGTCGGGGCCGCGCAGCTCGACCTGGCCGAGCGAGGCGCCGCGCAGGGTGGCGCTGACCAGCTTGGCCTGCGCCAGGTTGACGCCGTCGAGCTTGGCGTTGTCGAGATTGGCGCCGTAGAGATCGGCTTCCGAGAGGTCGGCCATGGCCAGCGTCGCGCGTTCGAGGCGCGCGCCGTGCAAGCGGGCCCCGCGCAGATTGGCGCCCGACAGGTCGACGCCGTTGAGGTCGATCCGGCTCAGATCGACGCCGGGCAGGTTGGCGCGCTCGCCCTCGTGGCCGTCGCTGACGATCCAGCGATGGTGGCGTTTGAGCGCCCGCTGCAGGTCGTCGCTGAAATGCTCGGCGCCGAGAAACAGCCTGGCACCCTTCAGGTTGGCGCTGCGCAGATCGACCTCGTCGAGATTGGCGCCTTCGAGATCGGCGCCCTCGAGCGAGGCGCCGTCGATCACCGAGCGGGAGAGATCGGCGTATCGCAGGTTGGCGTTGCGCAGATCGGCGTTGGTCAGGTTGGCGCGGTGCAGGTTGCTCTTTTCGAGTATGCAGTTCTGCAGCCGGGCGCCGGTAAGGTTGCAGCCGGCCATGTGGGCGCCGCTGCAATCGGTGCCGCGCAGGGTCGAGTTCGACAGGTCGGCGCCCTTCAAGTTGGCGCGCGCCTGCAAGGCGCCGTCGACGTCCTTGTGCGGGCCGCCCTGCTCGCCGAAGCTGAGCGTGCCGTCGTCGCGCGCCTGCAGCAGGGCGCCGCCGCGCAAGTCGGCGCCGACCAGCTTGGCATCGGTCAAACGCGCGCCGCGCAGGAAGGCGCCGCGCAGGTCGGCGCCGGTGAGGTCGGCGCCGGTGAGGTCGGCATGGTCGAAATTGGCCGAAAAGAGGTCGGCCTCGCACAGCACCGCACGGTTGAGCAGCGCCCGCGACAGGTTGCAGCCGGACAGCTTGGCCTGGCGCAGCATGGCGTGGCCGAGATCGAGCCCCTGCAGGTCGGCGAGGGCGAGGCCGAGACGCTGGCCGCCCGGCCGCTTGGCCAGCCAGTCGGCGTGCTTGGTGAGGAGCGCGTTGAGTTCGGCGGGTGTCATCGCGGCCTGGGGGTGCCCGGCGCGGCATCGCGCCCTGTTTCATTGGCCATCGTGGCGCCGGATGCTGAACTTTCGGTTAAGCGGCGGTTGACGGCGCCGGACGGCGGCCTCTCTGATGACGCCGGGATGGGCGAGAATCTGCTCGAACGCGAGACGGTGCGGCGCGTGCAGGCGGCGCTTGCCGCCGCCGGCGGCGCGGCGCAGGTCGTGGCGCTCGGCGAGACCGCCCGCAGCGCCGCCGACGCGGCGCGCGCGATCGGCTGCCCGATCGGCGCGATCGTCAAATCGCTGGTCTTCGTCGTCGGCGAGCAGCCGGTGCTGGCACTGATCGCCGGCGACCGGCGCTGCGATCCGGCGGCGTTGGCGCGGCTCTTTGGCGTGGCCGGGGCGGCGCGGCGCGCCGATGCCGACGAGGTGCGTACGGCAACCGGCTTTGCCATCGGCGGGGTGGCGCCGGTGGGCCATCTGCGCGCGCTGCCCGTGGCGCTCGATGCGAGCCTCAACCGCTTCCGAATGATCTATGCCGCCGCCGGCCATCCGCGCTGCGTATTTGCGACCAGCGCGACGGAACTCGCGCGTCTGACCGGGGCTCGGGTGAGCGACAGCCTGGCGGTGGCCTGAGCGCCGGCCTGGCGCCGGTCCGACGGCGCGGATTTTTCGCGTATTCGTTCCAACTTTTTGTTAACCTGTGCTTGTTGAGATGGTCCAGCGCGGGGGCTGACGGCGCCCCGGGGAGGACCGCCGTCGGGACCCGCCACAAGACGCGCAGCCGAAGGCTGCGCCGGGCTGTGGAGGGCTACATGGCGCACTCAGGACCAGAACGGGTTGCCGCGGTGACGAGAGCGGCGGAGACCGGCGCGCCGGACGCTTTGTTCAACCTCGGGCTTTGCTACGCCACGGGCCAGGGCGTGCCGCTCGATTTTGTCGAGGCCCACAAGTGGTTCAACCTGGCCGCCATCCGCGGCCTTCGGGCCGCGCGCGACCGGCGCGCCGAGATCGCCCGCGACATGACCCCGGCGCAGATCGCCGAGGCGCAGCGCCAGGCGCGCGAGTGGATCACGCGGCATACGCACTGAGTGCGCCGCGTCGGCGGCGTACGAGGCGCCCCTGGCTCTTCCTTTTCGGCAATGCCGGCGCGCCGCGGTGGCGCGGCCCGCGAACCGTTGCCGCGGCGTTCACGCGTTCGGCTTGAGCGCGATGCGCCGCAGCTCTTCCCAGCTTTCGCCGGTGGCGAGGATGCAGGTGGCGCCCTGCGGCAGGGTGACCAGGATGGTCCAGCTGCCGGCTTCGGAGGTCAGCACCTCGAGCACCGCGCCGTTGGCGGCGAGGCCCATGCCGACGGGCTGCTCCTCGTAGCCCTGCTGCAGTTGCTTGAGGATCTTGGTGCGCTCGCCGCAGACGCCCTGGGCGGCGGCGGGGGCGGGGGTGGCGAACGGGGCGGCCAGCATGGCGAGCAGGGCCGCCGCGGTCAGTGAACGCCTCATCGCAGTATCTCCTCGGGTCCGGCGCTCGCGAATTGCTCCCCCTTGCCTGTCAGCCTAGACCCGGGAAGGTTGCGCTTCCCTTAACGGTAACCAGTTCTTTCTGGCGCCCCGGATTGGCGCGGCCTTGCGCCAGGGGTGGGCAGGAATGCGCCGACCGGCCTGCGGGCGGTGCCGCGCGGCGCGGGGCCCGCGGCGCGGAAGCGCGCGTTGACAGGCCGGGGGGCCGTCTATAGAAGGGGCGCGCATGCGCCGTGACGACCCCACTCATTGCGGAGCGGTGGCCGAGTGGCTGAAGGCGGCGGTTTGCTAAACCGTTATACTGGTGTCAAGCCGGTATCGAGGGTTCGAATCCCTCCCGCTCCGCCACCAAGTCTCCGGCCCGCCTCGAATACCGGTAGGGATTCGAACTTGGAGCACGGAATCCGCGTGTGCGGGGCTTATCCGCGCGGCTGTGGCAGCGAGAGAATA
>CAYTWJ010000198.1:0-6616 GCA_964442055.1 uncultured Rhodospirillaceae bacterium
CGAAAACTACTTCCGAAACGCCGGATACGCTTCCGTCAAAGCATGAAACGCTCTAATCGTCGTGGCGATGGTGGTCGTGGCCGCCGTCGCCGCCGTCGCCGCCGCCCTCAAAGTTGCACGCGAACGGACCGTCGCGCAGGCAGGTCTCGACGCGCTCGAAAACGTCCTGCACCGCCCCGCCGAGAGTGAACAGGGAGACGACGACCAGCGCCGCGATGCCGGCGATGAGGATTGCGTACTCGACCGCCGAGGCGGCCGAATCGTCCTCTCTCAGTCGCGTCCAGAACCCGGCCAAACGTTGCATGCGCGATCTCCGCGGCTCCCACCCCGGCCACCGGATCATCGGCGTGCAATCGTTAAACCGACGTTCAGAAACGTGGTTAGCGCGTTAACCATGTCTGATCCGCCGCGCGGCGGACCGGCCGCCGCCCGGTGTCAGTCCTCGGCGCCGGCGAACGGGTTCTTGCTCTTGCGCAGGAGCACGCGCACCGGCACGCCGTCGAGATCGAACACCTCGCGCAGCGAGTTGACGAGGTAGCGCGTATAGGCCTCGGGCAGCGCCGCCGGGCGGCTCGTGAACAGCGCCACCGTCGGCGGCCGGGTCTTCACCTGCGCGGCGAAGCGCAGGCGCAGGCGGCGGCCCTTGACCGCCGGCGGCGGGTGGCGCGCGGTCGCCTCGGCCAGCCAGCGGTTGAGCGCCGGCGTCGGCACGCGGCGGTTCCAGCGCTCGTGCAGCGCCAGCACCGCCGGCATCAGGCGCTCGAGATGCCGCCCGGTCTTCGCCGACAACGTGACCAACGGCAGGCCCCTGGCCTGCGGCAGCGAGGCTTCCAGCCGGTCCTCGATGGCGCCGAGCGCGCGGGCGCGGTCCTCGACCGCGTCCCATTTGTTGACGGCGATGACCAGCGCCCGGCCTTCGCTCAGCACGTGGTCGGCGATGGTCAGGTCCTGCTTGTCGAGCCCGAGCGTGCCGTCGATCACCAGCACCACCACCTCGGCGAGCGCGATCGCGCGCAGGGTGTCGGCGACCGACAGCTTCTCCAGCTTCTCCTCCACGCGCGCCTTGCGGCGCAGGCCGGCGGTGTCGACCAGGCGGATCGGCTGGTCGCCATACTGCCATTCCACCGCGATCGCGTCGCGGGTCAGGCCGGGCTCGGGCCCGGTCAGCAGGCGCTCCTCGCCGAGCAGCCGGTTGGCGAGCGTCGACTTGCCGACATTGGGCCGGCCGACGATGGCGAGCTGGATCACCGGCTTGGCGCCCGCCCCCTCGGGCACCGCCGCCTCTTCGGGCGCGGCGCCGGCGGCGAGATAGGGCGCCAGCGCGTCGTAGAGTTCGGCCATGCCCTCGCCGTGCTCGGCCGAGATCGCCACCGGGTCGCCGAGGCCGAGCGCATAGGCATCCATCGCGGCGGCGGCGCCGGCGCCTTCCGCCTTGTTGGCGACCAGGATCACCGGCCGGTCGGCGCGGCGCAGCCAGTCGGCGAAATGGCGGTCCATCGGCGTGATGCCGGCGCGCGCATCGACGAGGAAAAGCGCCACGTCGGATTCGGCCAGCGCCGCCTCCGTCTGCCGGCGCATCCGCGCCTCGAGGCTTTCGCCGCCCGCCTCCTCGAGGCCGGCGGTGTCGATGGCCCGGAACTCGAGATCGCCGAGGCGCGCCTGCCCCTCGCGCCGGTCGCGGGTGACGCCGGGTATGTCGGCGACCAGGGCGAGGCGGCGCCCGATCAGGCGGTTGAAGAGCGTGGATTTGCCGACATTCGGCCGGCCGACGATGGCAACGGTGCGGACCACGGTCTCAGCGCATGGCGATGAGCCTGGCGTCGTCGGTCAGCAGATAAAGGACGCCGTTGGCCACCGCCGGGGCGACGCCGGCACTGCCTGACAGACGCATGCGGCCGAGCAGATCGCCGTTGTAGGGGGAGAGCGAGACCGCCTGGCCGTTGCTCGAGACCAGGACAAGCCGATCGCCGGCCAGGACCGGGCCGTACCAGCTGACGACGCCCTTGTTGCGGCTGCTGTCGGGGCGCAGGTAGCGGTCGAGTTGCCGCACCCAGCGCACGCGGCCGTCGCGCCGCGACAGGCAGAGCACCTCGGCGTCGAGCGTGACCAGGTAGATGAAATCGCCGGCGACCCACGGCGTCTGCACGCCGGCGATCTCGCGGTCCCAGAGGCGCTCGCCGGAGCGCAGGTCGATCGCCGTCATGCGCCCGGAATGGCTGATCGCATAGACCCGGCCGCGGTCGATCACCGGCCGCGCGTTGATGTCGTTGATCGTGCCCACCGGGCTCACCCGCCCGGCGCGCACCAGCTGGTCGCTCCAGGCGACGACACCGCTGTCGGCGCGCACCGCGAACAGCTCGCCCGACGAATAGGGCGCGATGACGATGCCGCCCTCGACCGCCGGGCTGGCGCCGCCGAGCAGGCCGGCATTCTCGGTGATGCCGCTGTGAATCCACTCGACCTTGCCGCTGGCGGTGCTGATGGCGTGGAGCTGGTTGTCGTAGGTGATGGCGAACAGGCGCCCGCCGTCCACCGTCGGCGCGCCGCGGAACGGGATCCCCGCCCTCAGCCCCCAGAGCTGCGCGCCGTTGTCGGCATCGAGGGCGAAGACCTCGCCGTAGCCGCTGGTGGCATAGAGGCGCCCGCGATCGTAGGCGATGCCGCCGCCGATGGCGCCGCGCTCCTCGTCCTTGGGGGTGAGGTCGACGCGCCAGACCAGGCGGCCGTTATCGGCATTGAAGGCCGAGACCCGCGCCTCGGCGTCCATGGCGAAGACCTTGCCGTCGGCGGCCACCGGCTGCGCGACGATGCGCTCGTAGCTGCCCGAGCTGCTGCCGATATCGGCGCGCCAGAGCTGGCGCAAGCTCTCGCCGAGCGCCAGATGGTGCATGGCATGGGCGGGATAACCTCCGGCCTGCGGCCAGTCGGGGTTGGCCCACGGCCGCGGCAGCCGCACCTCGACATCGGCGAGGCGCGGGTCGGGCTGCAGCCGGCGCTCGAGCGCCAGCACCGAGATGCGCTCGCCCGGCAGCGGCGGCCCTTCGCTCTCGCCGAGATAGTCGGGCAGTATGCTGCAGGCGCCTAAGCCCAGCGCCAGCAACGACCAGGCCGCGGCGGCGAATGCGCGGCGCGCGGGCCGCCCCGGCGTCATTCCTTGCCGCCCAGCGCGGCCAGCAGCTCGGCGGCGCGGGCACGCACGCCGGCCGGCGCCGCCGCATCGTCGGCCAGTTGCCGGTATCCCTCGCGCGCCGCCTTGGTGTCGCCCGCCTTGAGACGCACAGCGGCGGCCAGTTCGCGCGCGGTGTATTGCCAGGGGCCCGCGCCGAGCAACGGCGCGAGCCGCCGGTCGAGCTCGTCCGCCGGCGCCGTATCGAGCACATGCAGCACGGCGAGAAGGCGGCCGAGGTCGCGCCAGACCGGCTCGATGTCGCCATCGGCGGCAAGCCGGTCGTAGACCGCCACCGCCGCCGCGCCGTTCTTGGCCCGCGCCTGGGCCGACGCCTCTTGCAGCAGAGCGAGCGCGCGATAGCCGGCGCCGGCGTCCTTCGCCAGGGCGGCGAACGCCTCGGCCGCTCCCGCATCCTTTTCGGCCAGCACCAGCGCCGCCGCGAATCGGGCGCCCTGCGCCTCGGCCTGCGACTGCCGATAGTTCCGCCAGGCCATGTAGCCGCCAACCCCGACCACGATCGCCAGTGCGACGGCGAGTAGGTAGGAACCGTACCGCCGCCACAACTTGAGCGCCTGCTCGCGGCGTACTTCTTCGTCAACTTCCTGGAAAATATCCGACAAATGCTGCACTCCTCGGGCGCGCCGGCGCCCAAAAGCGCGGCTAACTTAGCTTGCGGCCAGGCCCTTGGCAAACCGCGGCGGTATTCGGCAACGCCTTGATCGGCTTAACCTCTTGGCAAGGGCGGGGGGCGTTAGTATTGTCGCGGACCGAAGCACGCGGCACGCAGGAGGGGGTAGCATGACCGGCGACCGGAAGCGATTGGCCTTTGTGATGGCGGCCGTCTTGGCTGGTGCCGTGGCCGCGGGCTCGGCGGCGGCGAAGGAACCCAAGCCGCGCACCGTGCCGATCCCCTTCGAGGTCGAGCGCGCCAAGCAGCGCGGCGACCGCTATGCCCTCAAGCTGATGGACGACGCCACCATCATTCCCGGCCATCGCGTCCAGGAGTTGCCGATCGTCGACGGCCGCATGGGCGAGCATGTGCGGCTCGACGGCGTCGAACTCTATTTCCCCTATGGCCGCATCCTCAGCGCCAAGTCGGACTTCCTTCCCGGCAGCCCCGAATACAGGCACGTCGCCACCTTCGATTCCGCGCTCGGCCCGGTCTGCGCCAAGGCGCCCAACGGCGGCGCGAACGGCGGCGCCGTCGAGATGCGCATCAACCGCGACAAGGCAATCTCGGTGGTGCAGGAGCTGCCGCTCGACGCTGCCAAGGCGGGCAATGCCACCGGCAAGGGCTACCAGGTGACGACCGCCCTCGAGATCAGGTTCCTACGGGCCGAGCCGGCGGCCGACACGCTCTACAGCCAGTGCCTGAACGGCGGCAAGAGCCCGGCCAAGGTCGTCACGAAGTAACGACGGCGGCCACGCCCACGGTCATTCGCGCCATTTGATCGAGCAGCCCATGCTCGGGTGCTGCTCGCGCGGCCCCTTGCCGGTCGCGGCGACGGCGCGCATCCCCTCGAGCAGCTCGTGCCGGGCGCCCGGAAGCGGTTTGAGCCCGCTCATCTCGTAAACGCGGCCGCGGAACTGCAGGCCGAGATCGCGGTCGAAGCCGAAGAAGTCGGGCGTGCAGACGGCGCCGTAGCCGCGCGCCACTTCTTGCGTCTCGTCGATCAGGTAGGGGAACGGGAAGCGATGCTCGGCGGCGAAGCGCTTCATGTTCGGCAACGAATCCTCGGGGTAGGCGTCGGTGTCGTTGGCCATTATGGCGGCGACGCCGATCCCTTCGGCCATCAGTTGGCGGCAGTCGGCGACGAGGTCGTCGATGACCGCGCGCACGTAGGGACAATGGTTGCAGATGAACATGACCAGGGCGCCATTCGGCCCGCGCACCTGGTCGAGCCGGTGGCGCCGGCCGTCGGTGCCCATCAGGTCGAAATCGGGCGCGCGCCAGCCGAACTCGCAGGCCGGGGTCGATTTGAGCGCCATCGGGGCCTCCCTCGGTCCGGGACGGGATCGCCACGACTCATATAGGATCGGCGCCGGTGGCCGCCAGTCGAGGGAAATGGGTGTCGGAAAGCGAGATCGTCCGCCTGGTCGCCCTGCTCGGCGTGGCAATCCTGGTCGTGCCGGCGGCGCTGCGCCTGAACCGCTCCGGCGGCCGGACCTTGCGCTTCGTCGCCATCTGGCTGGCGCTGGCGGTGGCGCTGGCCCTCGCCTACCGCTGGCTCGGCTGAGCGGCGGCCGTCCTCAGCGGAACGGCCACCAGGGCCGGCCCGGCGCCGGCTCGCCCCCGCCCGGCATCGCGGCGGCGCCCTCGACTGGCAGGCCGTCGCGCTTCCAGCGGATGATGCCGCCCTCGAGGTTGTAGCAGGGCCCGATGCCGGCGGCGGCCAGCTGCAGCGCCAGGTTCATCGAGCGGGCGCCGCTGCGGCACTGCAGGACGATCCTCTGCCCGGGCTCGCGCACGATCGCCGCCGGATCGAAGCGCGACATCGGGTTGAGCGGCACGCCGGGAATGCGCTCGAGCGCGTGTTCGTTCGGCTCGCGGATGTCGATCATCACCGCTTCGCCGGCGTCGAGCCACTCCTTGGCCGTCCGGGGATCGATGTTCTGCACACTCTGGTACGACATGGAATTGCGCCCGCTGGGAATCTCTCGCCCCGGTTAGTTAGGGCGGCGGCGGGCAAATTGCAATGCGGGAGGCCGGCCGGTCAGCCGGCGATGTCGACGTAGCCGCGCTCGATCGCCCGGCGCAGCGCCTCGAAGGCGTGCATCGCCTCGTCGTACATCTCGCGCGCCTTGGCCAGCTGGGCGACCTCGGCGCTGTTGGGGGCGACGCCCTGCTCGCGCTCGATCAGGCGGCGGGCGGCGTCGAGATAGCGGGCGCGCAATTCGGCGACGACGACGGCGAGCTTGGTGACGTCGTCACCGGTCACCCGCGGAATGTGCTGATGGATGATCTCGCGGTTGGCGGCGCGGATCGTCCGCTCGACGTTGTCGAGGAAGACCTTCTGGCGGGCGGGGAAGCCGTCGTCGGGGTTGTGCGCGGTCATGGTTTCCTCCTCGCCGCCGCTCAGAAATCGGCCACCCAGCCGGGCGGCAGGTAGTGGAGGTTGATCTTGCAGCCGCCCGAGGCGCCGCCCGCCCCGGCCGCCGCCGGCTGGGCGCCGGCGTCGCCGCCGGGGGTGGTGAGCTGCAGCTCGGCGCGCAAGGCCGCCCGGTTGGCGAAGACGTACTGGAAGGCCTGGCTCGAGGTGACGCCGTCGCCGCCCGGCTCGCGCCTGACCGCCGGCACCGCCGCCGGCGCGCCGTAGCGCTGGGCGAGCATGGCGAGGATCCCGTTGAAGCGGTCGATGCAGCCGCGCGGCGTCTCGCGCGAGCTGTAGGCGAGGCGCGCGTCGGCGGCGCGCTCGCCGTCGTCGAAGTTCTGCGTCACCCGGAATT
>CAYTWJ010000199.1:0-6604 GCA_964442055.1 uncultured Rhodospirillaceae bacterium
GCCCTGGTCGCCGAGCACCGGGCGCGCGGCGGCATGGTGATGGCGGCGACGCACGTCGATCTCGGCCTTGCCGACGCGCGCGTCATCGACCTTGCGCGCGAAGCGGCGCGATGAACGCCTTCCTCGTTGTCGTCGCCCGCGATGCGCGGCTCGGCCTGCAGCAGGGCGGCACGGCGATGATGGCGGTGATGTTCTTCCTGCTCGCGGTGACGCTGTTCCCGCTCGGCGTCGGGCCCGAGCCCGAGACGCTGCGCCGCATCGCCGCCGGCGTGGTCTGGGTGGCGGCTTTGCTCGCCGCGCTGCTCTCGCTCGACCGCATCTTCCAGGCCGATTACGAGGATGGCAGCCTCGACCTGTTCGCGCTGGCGCCGCTGCCGCTGCCGCTGCTGGTGCTGGCCAAATGCCTGGCCCACTGGCTCACCACCGGGCTGCCGCTGATGGTGGCGGCGCCGGTGCTGGCGCTGCTCCTCAACATCGAGCCGGCCGGCCTGCCGATCCTGCTCGCCACCATGGCGCTGGGCCCGCCGACGCTCAGCCTGGTCGGGGCGATCGGCGCCGCCCTCACCGTCGGGGTGCGGCGCGGCGGCGTGCTGCTCTCGCTGCTCGTGCTGCCGCTCTGCATCCCGGTGCTGGTGTTCGCCGTCGGCGCCGTCGACCTGCATCTCTTCGGGCTGGGCGCCCGCCAGCCGATGCTGCTGCTGGCGGCGCTGCTCGTGGCCGCGCTGGCGCTGGTGCCGTGGGCGGCGGCGGCGGCGCTGCGGCTGGCGCTGGAATGAGCGCCGCCGCTTGCCGAAGCGGGGCCGGCGGGCCACATTGAGCGCCATGCGGCGCTTCGCCAACCCGACCCGGTTCCTCAGGCTGGTCGCCGCCGTGCAGCCGTGGGCGACGCGGCTGGCCGTGCTGCTGATCGGCGCCGGCCTGGTCTGGGGCCTCGCCTTCGCGCCGCCCGACTACCAGCAGGGCGACAGCGCGCGCATCATGTACGTGCACGTGCCGGCCGCCTGGATGGCGCTGTTCATCTACACCGGCATGGCCGTCGCCTCGGCCACGGGGCTGATCTGGAAGCATCCGGTCGCCGACCTGGTGGCCAAGGCCTCGGCGCCGATCGGCGCCGCCTTCACCTTCATCTGCCTGGCCTCGGGCTCGCTCTGGGGCCAGCCGATGTGGGGCACCTGGTGGGTGTGGGACGCCCGCCTCACCTCGGTGCTGATCCTGTTCTTCCTCTACATGGGCTACATCGCGCTCTGGCAGGCCTTCGACGACCAGGCCAAGGCGGCGCGGGCGGCGGCGATCCTCGCCCTTGTCGGCGCGATCAACGTGCCGGTCATCAAGTATTCGGTCGACTGGTGGAACACGCTGCACCAGCCGGCCAGCGTGGTGACCCTCGAAGGCCCGAAGATGCACCCCGCGCTCCTGTGGCCGCTCGTGCTGATGGGGGCGGGATTCACCGCCTTCTATGTCGCGCTCCTCTGCGTGCGTGTGCGCGCCGAGCTGGCCCAGCGCCGCGCCCGCAGCCTGCGACTCGCCGACGCATCCGGCTAAGGTACTGGACCGGCAGAGCTTCTTGGCGCAGCCCGCGGCGGCCGCCAAGGCTGGACCGGCTTTCGTCGCTGCCTATATAACTGGCGGGCGCCGAGGGGGAAGGCGACAGGAGACGCCATGCACTGGAACTCGGTGGCCGACTTTCTCGCCATGGGCGGCTACGCGCCCTTCGTCTGGCCGGCCTTCGCGCTGGCGGCGGCGGTGCTGACCGCCCTGGTCGTCGCCTCGCTGCGCCAGTTGCGGGCGGCCGAGGCCGCGCTTGCCGCCGCCGAGCAGAGCGGCGGCCGTCGCCGCGTGCGGCGCGCCGCCGCCGCGCAGGAGCATGCCGGTGACGCGTAAGCGCCGGCGCCTCTATTTCGTCCTCGCCGGCATGGCCGCGCTCGGCCTCGCCGCCGCGCTGGTGCTCAACGCCTTCGAGGATAGCATCGTCTTCTTCTACAGCCCGAGCGATGTGGCGGCGAAGCGCCTGCCGCCCGACCGCCGCTTCCGCCTCGGCGGGCTGGTCGAGCCCGGCTCGGTCGAGAAGCAGGGCATGACGACGCGCTTCG
This sequence comes from uncultured Rhodospirillaceae bacterium, assembly GCA_964442055.1. Lineage (GTDB taxonomy): Bacteria > Pseudomonadota > Alphaproteobacteria > Ferrovibrionales > Ferrovibrionaceae > CAYTWJ01. The sequence continues at coordinate 2,091 of CAYTWJ010000199.1, forward strand.
CCGTCACCGACAACGCCCGTCGCATCACGGTGAGCTATACCGGCATGCTGCCCGACCTCTTCCGCGAGGGCCAGGGCGTGGTCGCCGAAGGCAGGCTCGGCGCCGACGGCGTCTTCCTCGCCAGCCAGGTGCTGGCCAAGCACGACGAGAAATACATGCCGCCCGAGGTGGCCGACGCGATCAAGCGCGCCGGCGCCTGGCACGGCGAGGCCGGGGCGCATGTCGATTACGGCCGCCCCGCGGCCGCGGCGGGGACGGCGCGGTGATCGCCGAAATCGGCCATTTCGCCCTGGTGCTGGCGCTGACGGTGGCGCTGGTGCAGGCGGTGATGCCGCTCGCCGGCGCGGCGAAAGGCCACGCCCCCTGGCTTGCCCTGGCCCGGCCGGCGGCACTGGCGCAGTTCGCGCTGGTGGCGGCGGCCTTCCTCTGCCTGACCTGGCTCTACGTCGTCTCCGACTTCTCGGTGGCGAACGTGGCGCAGAACTCGCACTCGGCCAAGCCGACGCTCTACAAGGTCGCCGGCGTCTGGGGCAACCACGAGGGCTCGCTCTTGCTCTGGATCCTGATCCTGACGCTGTTCGGCGCCGCGGTGGCGCTGTTCGGCGCCAACCTGCCGGCGGCCTTGCGCGCGCGCGTGCTGGCGGTGCAGGCGATGATCGGCGTCGGCTTCCTCGCCTTCATCCTCTTCACCTCCAACCCCTTCCTGCGCCTCGACCCGGCGCCGGCCGACGGCAACGGCCTCAACCCGCTCTTGCAGGACCCCGGCCTCGCCTTCCATCCGCCGTTCCTCTATCTCGGCTATGTCGGCTTCTCGATGGCCTTCGCCTTCGCCGTGGCGGCGCTGATCGAGGGCCGGGTCGATCCCGCCTGGGCGCGCTGGGTGCGGCCGTGGACGCTGCTCGCCTGGTGCTTCCTCACCGTCGGCATCGCGCTCGGCTCGTGGTGGGCCTATTACGAGCTCGGCTGGGGCGGCTGGTGGTTCTGGGACCCGGTCGAGAACGCCTCGTTCATGCCCTGGCTCGCCGGCACGGCGCTGCTGCATTCGGCGATCGTGGTCGAGAAGCGCGACACGCTGAAGAGCTGGACCATCCTGCTCGCCATTCTCACCTTCTCGCTCAGCCTGCTCGGCACCTTCATCGTCCGCTCGGGCGTGCTCAATTCGGTGCACGCCTTCGCCTCCGATCCCGCGCGCGGCGTGTTCATCCTCGGCTTCCTCGTGCTCGTCGTCGGCGGCAGCCTCGGCCTCTATGCCTGGCGCGCGCCGGCGCTCAAGCCCGGCGGGCTGTTCGCGCCGGTGAGCCGCGAGGCCGGCCTGGTGCTCAACAACCTGCTGCTCGCCACCGCGACCGGGGCGGTGCTGCTCGGCACGCTCTACCCGCTTTTCCTCGACGCGCTGACCGGCGCCAAGGTCTCGGTCGGCCCGCCCTACTACAACGCCGTCTTCGTGCCGCTGATGGCGCCGCTGGTCGCGGTCATGGCGGTCGGGCCGCTGCTCGCTTGGAAGCGCGCCGATCTGGCCGGCGCGCTGGCCCGGCTGAAGGTCGCGGCGGCGATCACGGCCGCGGCGGTGCTGGTGTCCTGGTGGCTGCTCGCCGAGGGGCCGCTGCTCGCGCTCGTCGGCATGGCGCTCGGCGTCTGGCTTCTCGCCGGCACGCTCTCCGAGCTGGCCGAGCGGTTCAAGCTGTTCCGCGCGCCGCCGGCCGAGAGCTGGAATCGCGCCCGCCACCTGCCGCGCGCCGCCTGGGGCATGAGTGTGGCCCATCTCGGCATGGCGCTGGTGCTGCTCGGCATCACGGTCTCGACCACCTGGTCGGTCGAACGCCAGCAGGTGATGCGGCCGGGCGAGAGCGTCGCGGTCGGCCCCTACACCTACACCTTCCTCGGCACCGAGGAGGTGCGCGGACCCAACTATTCCGCCACGCGCGGCCGCTTCCGCGCCGTCAGCGGCGGCACCGACGTGGCGCTCTGGGCCGAGACCCGCCGCTATGCCCGGCCGCCGATGGAAACGACCGAAGCGGCGATCCGGCCGTCGCCGGTCGCCGATCTCTATGCCGTCGTCGGCGAGGCCGACGGCAAGGGCGGCAACGCGACCCGGCTCTACTGGAAGCCGATGGTGTCGTGGATCTGGCTCGGCGCCTTCGTCATGGTGCTCGGCGGCCTGGTCTCGCTCAGCGACCGGCGCCACCGGGTCGGCGCGCCGCGCCGCCGCGAGATCGCGGCGGCCGCCCAGGCCGGAGCGCGCGCGTGAGCGGGCTCAGGCTGCGCCATCTGCTGCCGCTGGCGGTGTTCGCGCTGCTCGCGCTCGCGCTGTTCGTCGGCATGTCGCTCAATCCGCGCGAGATCCCCTCGGCGCTCATCGACCGCCCCGTGCCCGACTTCGCCCTGCCGCCGGTCAAAGGGCGCACGCTCGGGCTTGCAAGTGGCGATCTCAGGCAGGGCGAGGTGGTGCTGGTCAACGTCTTCGCCTCGTGGTGCGCGCCCTGCCGCGCCGAGCATCCGCTTTTTACCGAGCTCGCCCGCAAGGGCGAGGTCAAGGTGCACGGCCTCAACTACAAGGACGAGCCCGAGCACGCCGCCGCCTGGCTCGACCGGCTCGGCGATCCCTACACGCGCACCGGCGCCGACCTGCAGGGCCGGGTCAGCATCGACTGGGGCGTTTATGGCGTGCCGGAGACCTTCGTCGTCACCGGCGACGGCCGGATCGCCTGCAAGCATATCGGCCCGGTGATGGCGCACGATCTCGAGACCAAGCTCCTGCCGCTGGTGCGCGACCTGCGCGAGCGCGGACGTTCCGCCATCCGCTGCTGATGCTCCGCCGCCTCGCCCTCGCGCTTCTCCTGCTGCCGGCCCTCTGGGGCGGCGCGGCGCTCGGCGTCGGCGTCGATCCGCCGCTCGCCGACCCGGCGGCCGAGGCGCGCGCGCACGCGATCGCGCGCAGCCTGCGCTGCCTGGTCTGCCAGAACCAGTCGATCGAGGATTCGAACGCGCCGCTCGCCCGCGACCTGCGCCAGATCGTGCGCGAGCGTGTCGCCGCCGGCGACAGCGACGACGAGGTGCGGCGCTATCTCGTCGCCCGCTACGGCGACTGGGTGCTGCTCAAGCCGCCGTTCAAGGCCGGCACGGCGGTGCTGTGGATCGGCCCGTTCGTCCTCCTGCTGCTCGCCGGCGCCGGCGTCGCGCTCCACCTGCGCCGCCGGCCGGCGGCGGGGGCGGCGGCGCCGCTCAGCGACGAGGAGCGCGCGCGCCTCGCCGCGCTGCTCGACGATGCGGGCAACGCCCGCCCCGACACCCGTTCCGGCGGCTGACCGGCGCCATGCTCTGGCTCGTCTTCGCCCTGATGACGCTCGCTGTGCTGGCCGCCTTGCTGCTGCCGTTGCTGGCCGGCGGCGGGCGCGCCGCGGCGCGGCGACAGCACGACATCGCCGTCTATCGCGCCCAGCTCGACGAGCTCGAGGGCGACGCCGCCCGCGGCTTGGTCGGCCCGGCCGAGGCGGCGGCGGCGCGGCTCGAAATCCAGCGCCGGCTTTTGCGCGCGGGCGCCGATGCGGGGCCGGAGGGCGAGGTGCCACCACCGGCGGCGCCGCGCGCGCGCCTTGCCGCGCTGGCCGTTGCGGTGCTGGTGCCGGCGGTGGCGGCCGCGTTTTACGCCTTCCTCGGCACGCCCGGGCTGCCGGGGCAGCCCTTGGCCTCGCGCACCGCGCCCTCGCTCGAGGGCCCACCGCCGACGGAAATGGCGCGCCTGATCGAGCGCCTGGCGGAGCGGCTCAAGAGCGATGCCGGGGATCTCGAAGGCTGGGTCCTGCTCGCCCGCGCCCGCATGACCTTGCGCCGCTACGACGAGGCCGAGGCCGCCTTCGCCCGCGCCGCCGCGCTCGACCCCGAAGACCCGGCGCTGCCGGTTGCGCAGGGCGAGGCGGCGACGTTCGCCGCCGACGGCGTCGTCACCCCCGCCGCCGCCGCCGCCTTCCATCGCGCGCTGGCGCTCGATTCCGGGCATCCGGCGGCGCGCTACTATCTGGCGCTGGCGCGGGCCCAGGCCGGCGACCTGCAGGATGCCTTCGACGGCTGGCTGGCGCTCGCCGCCGACACGCCGGCCGACGCGCCCTGGCGGCCGACTTTGGAGGCGCGCCTGCGCGAGACCGCGCGCTCGCTCGGCGTCGATCTGGCGCAGGTCATGCCCAAGCCGGCGGCCGCGGCGCCGCCACCGGAAGGCGCCGACGCGGCGGCGGTGGCGCGGCTCGATCCGGGGCAACGCGAGGCGATGATCCGCGGCATGGTCGAGCGCCTCGCCGAGCGGCTGAAGGGCAACCCGGACGACTTCGACGGCTGGATGCGGCTCGGCCGCGCGCGCAGCGTGCTGGCCGAGCATGTCGCCGCCCGCGACGCCTACGCCCAGGCGGTGCGGCTGAAGCCCGACGATGTCGAGGCGCTGACCCGCTTCGGGCTGGCCGCGGTCAACGCCGCGCCCGACGGGGCGCCGCCGCCCGAGGCCATCGCGGCCTTCCGCAAAGTGC
>CAYTWJ010000200.1:0-6600 GCA_964442055.1 uncultured Rhodospirillaceae bacterium
AGGAGCAGCCGCTCTTGTGCAACCCGCTCTCGACGGCCCGATTAGGCCATCTCAGCATGAGGGCATGCATTGCCGCCCTCGCCCGCCGATGCGCGCCGCGCCCTACCCCGCCCTGAACTGCTTGCCGAGCTGGAGGCCCTGGCCCTGGTAGTGCGAGCCGATGCCCTGGCCGTAGAGCCGGTCGGGCACGGCGGTGAGGCGCTCGTAGCGCAGCCAGCCGACGATCTGCTCGTGCTCGAGCAGGAACGGCACCTCGTGGCTGCGCACCTCGAGCACGGCGCGGCTGCCGCCGCCGCTGCGCTCGAAGCCGAAGCCGGGGTCGAAGAAGCCGGCATAGTGGACGCGGAACTCGCCCACCATCGTGTCGTAGGCGACCATCTCGGCGGCGTGGTCGGGCGGCACCGCCACCGTCTCCTTGGTCGCCAGGATGTAGAAGTCGTCGGGGTTGAGGATGATGCCCTCGCCGGGGCGGTGGTGCAGCGGGTCCCAGAAGCCGGCGGGGTCGTAATGGTGGCGGCGGTCGACGTCGATCACGTCGGTGTGCTTCTTCGCCCGGTAGCCGACCAGCGCGCCCGGCCCGGCGCCGCGCAGGTCCAGCGTCACGCCGATCACGTCCTCGCGGATCGTCTCCTTGCCCGGCTCGGCGTCGACCAGGCGCACCTGCTCGTGCAGGCGGCGGAGCTGGCTCTCGCTGGTCGGCGGCGAGCCGCGGCGCAGCCTGAGCTGGTTCAGCCGCGAGCCCTTGCGCACCACGATCGAGAAGGTGCGCGGCGCGATCTCGGCATAGAGCGGGCCGGCATGGCCGGGCGGAACGCGGTCGAAGGCGCTGCCGCCGTCGACGATCAGGCGGGTGAAGACGTCGAGCCGGCCGGTGGAGCTCTTGGGGTTGGCGAAGGCCGAGACGCGGGCCCCCAGCCGCACATGCTCGATGAGCGGCACGATGTAGACGCAGCCCTTCTCCAGCACCGCGCCGGGCCTCAGGTCGATGCGGTGCATGCCGAACTGGGCGATCTTGTCGGCGACGCTGGTGCCGGGGCCGGGCAGGAAGCTCGCGCGCACGCGCCAGGCGACGTCGCCCAGGCGCAGGTCGAGGCTCGCCGGCTGGATCTGGTCGGGCAGGATGGGGTCGAGCGCGTCGATCTCGCGCGCGCGCACCAGCTCGGCGATGGTCTGCGAGGGCAGGATGCCGGTGCTGAACTGCGGCGGGTTCGCCGCGTCGGGGGGCAGCAGGCTGGCGAGGTCGGTCATCGGCGTGGCTGGCGCCGACCTTACAGGAAAAGGCCGGCGCCGCGCCAATGCGGAAGGGCGCACGTTGGGCGCGGCGCGGTCCCCAGGCTTGTCCACAGCCGGCGCCGGCGCCAGGGCCTTGCGCGGGGCGGGCGCGCGGCGCTTGTCCCGGATTTTCGGCGGGGGCGCCGGACCGCTGTCCACAGCCGGCCGGGCTGTTCGCCGCCGATTCGGGCGGCTAGACTTGCGGCAGCTATCATGCAGAGGGAGGAGCGGGGATGATCACCGCGATCGTGCAGTTCGATTTGCCGGCCGGCACCACGCGCGAGCAGGCGGCGGCGCTCTTTCGCAAGAGCGCGCCGCTCTACCGCGACAAGCCGGGGCTGGTGCGCAAGTACTATCTCTACCGCGCCGAGGGCGGCACGGTGACCGGCGGCGGGGTCTATCTCTGGCGCAGCCGCGCCGAGGCCGAGCAGACCTACGACGCCGCCTGGCGCAAGATGATCGCCGAGCGCTACGGCAACGAGCCGCGGATCGGCTATTTCGAGACGCCGGTGATCGTCGACAACGCCACCGGCGCGATCGAGGAGGACGCGGCGTAAGGCGGCAGCAGTAACGGGGCCGGCGAGGAGGGCCCGCTCGCCACGATCGCGGACTGACAGGTCATTGGCGTATCAGCGGCACCGGCGGCTCGATGCCAAGCGCCCGGCACAGCCCGCCGAGCTCGGTCGGCATCAGATGGTCGTCCTCGGCGATGTCGGGCAGCACGACTGGAATCCCGCGCCGCCCGATCAGGCAGCGCACTCTGGCCTCGCCGCGCGGCCCGATGATCCTGGTTTTCGGGGTGAATTCGCTGCACCCCTGCGACTTGGCGTAGGCGACGAACTCGGCCAGCGTCGGGAGGGCCGTGAACGGAGAGGCCATTCACAACGCGGGCGTCATGCCGCCACGGGCTCGACGATTCTTGCTTTAGGGGCGACCCGCGGCATCACGGGCGCGCGGAACGGCAGCGGCTCGAGCTCGACTTTCACGCCGGATTTGAGCCACATGTCCCAGTAGCGTTGCGGCGCCGCCCCGAGGTCGGCGAACGGCTCGCGCCCCAGCTCCAGGCACGCCGCCATATGGCCCAGCAGCGCGCGCATCAACTCATGGCGCAGGTCGTCGATGGTGCGGGCCTGCGCGGTGATGTCGTATTGCAGACACTGGGCCGACCACCAGTCGCCCTCGCGCAGGAAGAGCACGTCGATCTCGACGCTCTCGGTTCGGGGTTCCATCACGTCCTCCAGGCAGGCCAAGCCTCCCCGGCCGCACCGGAACACGATGGCACGCCGCGATGAACGAGCGGTTACGGGGTTTTCTCCTGCCGCGCCAACAAGATAGGGCGACAACGGCGCGGCGTCAACGAGCCGGGTCGCTGCGCCAAAACACCGGCACGGCAAGGCCGCTGGCGCGGCCCCTCACCCGCAGCGCTCGGCCAGCCGGCGCAGGAGCCAGTAGTCGGCGAGCGCCTCGGCCAGCGCCCAGTAGTCGGGCAGCGGCAGGCGCTCGAGCTGGTCGGCGAAGGCGGCCTCGAACTCGGGTTCATAGGCCTTGACCGGCGGGCAGGCCGGCGCCGGCACGGCATCGGCGCAGGCCCCGGCGAGCAGCACGAGCGCCAGCGCAAGGCCGGTGCGCCGCACCCGCTCGACCAGGTCGGCGCGCGTCCTCGGCGCGTCGATCGCGGCGTCGAGCTGGCGGTCGCGCGCCTCGCGCCCCGCCTCGCCCGCCCGGCGCAGCGCCCGCGCCCGCCCCGCGCGCCAGAGCAGAATGAGCAAGCCGAACTTGCCCGCCGCCCAGCCGAGCGCGGCGAGCAGCGCCTGGAGGAGCGCCGCCATCAGCCGATCCGCTTGCTCGCCTTGACCCGGCCCCAGATCGCGACGAGGCCGCCCAAGGTGGCGCCGAGGCCCGACACCGCCTCGACCAGGCCCTCGCGGTCGGCGGCGCCGAGCTCGTAGCCGAACAGCGCCAGCAGGCCGGCGGCGACGCTCGCCAGCGCGCCCCAGAAGGTGCGGCTGAGGAATATCGACTTCACCTCGTCCATCGTCTCTCTCCTTTCGTAAGCGCCGCGGCCACCGCGGCGGCGATGTCTTCGGCGGAACACCAGTCGCCGCCGTCGGGCCGGCGGCCGTTCTCGTGGCGGCAGATCGCGGCGACGAGAAGGCCGAGCTCGCCCGGCCGCTCGAGCTCGAGCGCGGCCTCGGGCGCGCGCCCCAAAGCGGCGGCGAGATGGCGCACATACGCGGCGGTGTCGTTCTCGCCGGGCGGCGCGAATTCGGCGATGAGCGCGTCGAGCGTGCGCCTGCCGTCGCGGCGGTAATCGTCGAGCAAATCGAGGGCGAGCGCGCGCAGGCCGGCGCGCAGGTCGGCGAAGACGCAGAATCCTTGCGCGTCGCGCCCGACCAGGCCGCGCCAGCGAATGCCGCCGTCGCGCAGGTTGCCCGGGTTGTTGTTGCGCACGCCGCGCGGCGCCCGGGCAGCCGGATTCATCAGTGCGTCACCTGCCACTTGACGCCGACCCAGAGCGCGGCCAGCGCGCCCACGAGCAACGCGCCGATCAGCGCCCGGCGCACGGTGGCGCCGAGCTGCTCGGCGGCGAGGCGCTGGCGGCGCAGGAAGGCGAAGTCCTGCTGCATGGCGATGATCGCTTCCGATTCGCTCGCGTCGACGCCGAGCTCGGTCAGCGTCCGGCGCACCGTGGCGCGCACCACGGCCTCGATTTCGTCCTGGGTCATGGCCGTTTCAGGGGACAGCGGTCAGGAAGCCGATGGCTGACAGCCGTCAGCCCCTCACCCCGCCTGCGCCGCGATCTGGTCGACGAGCTGCTGTTCGCTGATGCCGAAGCGCGCGGCCAGCACGCGGACCAGCGCGGCGAGGGCGCGGCTCGCCCCGATCTCGTCGGCGGCGGCCTCGGCCGGCGTCGCTTGCGCGGCGGCGAGGAAGGCGGCGACCTCGGGATGGTCGTCGGCCAGCGCCTCCTCGGCGTAAGAAGGCTGGATCTCGCGGTGCAGGCTGGCCAGCGTGCCGCCGGCGCGATGCGCGTACCAGGTCATTTCCGGGTCTCCCTCAAGCCGCGATCTCGGTGACGTTGATCGACGAGGCGAGGACGCCGCCGAACAGGCGGGCGCTGGCGCTGCCGTTGAAGGTGGTGGTGCCGGCCTGGTTGGAGCCGGCGCGCACCTTGAAGCTGATCGCCGCGGTCGTGCCCGCCGTCATCCAGTGGGTCAGGGTCAGCATGGTCGGGCTGCCGCCGGTGCCCTGGTAATGGCCGGCGACGGCGAGCGCGCCGGCGTCGCTGTCCTTGAACAAGGCGGCGATCAGCGTGCCGGCGGCGGTGTGGGCGAGGAACAGCCGCACGTCGATGCGCAAGAGGTTGCTGGCATTCCTCGGCGTGTGGCTCAGCGCCATGTACTGGTCGCCCTCGGTGCTCTGCGGGATGGTGTCGTCGAGCGGGATGACGGTGCTGCCGGTGGCGGTGGCGCCGGTCTGGGTGTTGGAGGCCGCGACGACCCGGCCGACGCCCGAGGCGCGGGTGTAGAAGAGGCAGCGCCAGTTGCCCGAGCCCAAGCTGACGAAGCCGGCGACGTCGCCGGCGGATGTCGCGATGTTGGCCGCGCCGGGCAGGATCAGCGTGGTGGCGTTGTGGGTCAGCGTCAGCGCGCCGGCGAAGTGGACGATGCGGAAGGTGCCGGCGTCGGCCGTGCCCAGCGCGGTGATCGTCGTGGTGCCGGTGACGCTGACGAACTGGCCGGTGGCGGCGCCGATGTCGGTGGTCGCCGCCGAGGCGATGTCGGCGCCCTTGAAGTCCTGCCAGACCAGGTTGGCGCCGGAGACCCTGGCCACCGCGATCCAGGCGGCGTTGGAGCCGTCGCGCAGCTTCAGGAGGTTGTTCGCCGTGTCGAGCCAGGGCTGGTAGGCATAGGTGGTGGTGGGTGCGCTCGCCCCCGAGGAGAGCCCGGCCAGCGCCTGCAAGGCGGAGTTGAGGTCGGCCCTGACGGTGGCGCCGTCGGCGTTGGCGATGACGAAGTCGTTCTGGGGCATGGGAAGCTCTCGGCTGTTGGCTGTCGGCTATCGGCTGATGGCCGATCGTTGACGGCTGAGGGCTGATCGCTGACAGCCCTAAACCACCTCGTCGGCGCTCACGTCGAGGCCGGTGACGTGGATGTTGTAGGCCGGGTCGTCGCTCGTGAGCCGGCAGCGGAACTGGAAGGCGCGGGCGAGGAACTCGGCCGAATCGAGGCGCTGCCAGGCGCCCCAGGCCGGGCTGCCGCCGGGGTCGTCGTCGGTCGCCCGCACCTCGACCACGGCGTCGGCCGAGGCCGCGGCGGCGCCGTCGAAGTCGGCCCAGTCGTCGATCGGGCCGGAGCGCGAATCGACCAGGTCGAGCACGTTGACCGCGCTGGCCGCGATGGTCGCGGTCAGCCGGGTGCGCGCCACGCCGCCGCGGTCGATGCCGGCGGCGAAGCCGTAGGAACCGGACGCCGCCACCCCGCCGTGGGCGTCGAGGCTGGCCACGGCGTCGAGGTCGGCGATGGCGTCGAAGAGGCCGGCGCCGGCGAGCTTGAGCGTGCCGGCTTCGGCATAGGTGCCGCTGTGCGCGCCGGCGAAGCCGGGATCCTCCGAGATCGAGGTGACGTTGGCGTAGGCGAGCGCGGTGGCCTGCTTGGTCGAGACCGCGGCGGCGGCGGCGCTGGCGATCCCTGACGAATCGACCGCCTTGGCGAGGTAGGTGCCGGATTTCAGCGGCAGCACCGCCACGGTGTCCGAGCCCGGCACCGCCTCGCCGATCGAGGTCGAGCCGGTCCAGCCCGCCCCGGCCAGCAGCGGCGAGTGGCGGAAGACGATCTTGCCGCCGATGCGCACGTCGAGGTCGGGCGACTGCGTCCAGCGCAGGATGGCCAGCCCGCCGATGGTCGAGACGGTGAGGCCCTGCGGCTCGGTCGGCGGGGCCAGCAGGCCGGCGATCTCGCGGTTGGTGCTGGCCGACCAGGCCGACGAGACGCCGAGCACGTTGACCGCCTTGACCCGGAAGTCGTAGGTGCCGGGCGCGACGTCGTCGAGCGCGAGGGCGGTGTCGGTGGTCCGCCCGGCCACCGTCCAGGCACTGTCGGCGCTGAGCTTGTATTCGACCTGGTACTGGTCGAGGAAGGCGTCGGCCGAGGCGGTCCAGCTCAGGGCCGCCCGCGCCTTCACCCCGGCGCCGTCGCGGGTGACGTAGAGCGTCTCGGCCACCGCCGGCGCGCCGGGGGCGAGCACGACGGTCGGCGAGGGCAGGTCGGTGTTCGGCGCCGGGTCGAGCGCGGTCTCCTCGCCCGCGTTCCAGTCGTAGACCGCCGA
>CAYTWJ010000201.1:0-6590 GCA_964442055.1 uncultured Rhodospirillaceae bacterium
GGGCCGAGCCGCGCCAGCCGATCAACGAGCACCGCCGCCTGGGCGCGACCCGCCTCGGACAGGCCGGGGTCGGGGTCGACGTGCCAGGGTGCCGCAGCCTCGCCGTGGCGGATCAGGTGCAGGCGGACCATGCCGGCGCGTCAGGCCAGCGTCACGCGCATGTTCTCGCGCGCTACCAGCGTGCCCGGCCAGAGCAAGCGGGCCTCTGCCTCGAGCCGTTCCATGAACAGGTCCTCGTGATCGGGATCGTGGTGGAAGATGGCGAGCATCTTCACGTTCGCGGCCTGGCAGAGCCGCACTCCCTCCTGCCAGCTCGAATGGCCCCAACCGACCTTGTCGACGAATTCGCGGTCGGTGTAGGTCGAATCGTAGATCACCAGGTCGGCGCCCTCGATCAGCGCCAGCACGTTTTCGTCCGGCTTGCCGGGGATGTGCTCGGTGTCGGTGACGTAGCACGCGGCCTTGCCGGCGAATTCGATCCGGTAGCCGGTGGCGCCGCCCGGATGATTGAGCGGCACCGTCCGCACCACGATGCCCTCGCCGAGCGCGAACTTGTCGCCGGGCTGGAAGTCCTCGAAGGAGAGGCGCGCGGCCAGCTCCTCCATCGGCACCGGGAAGACCGGCGCCGACATCTGCGCCGAGAGCACGTTGCGAATGCCACCGCGGTCGTTGAGATGCCCGGCCATGATGGTGAACCGGTGGCCCCGCTTGAAGGCCGGCGCGAAGAAGGGGAAGCCGTTGATGTGATCGGTGTGGGTGTGGCTGAGCAGGATGTGCGCTTCGCGCAGGTTCTTGCGCATAAGCCAGTGGCCGAGGTTGCGCAGCCCGGTGCCGGCATCGAGGATGACGCGGCGGCCGTGCAGCGACAGCTCGACGCAGGAGGTATTGCCGCCGAAGGCGATGTGGCGCGGCGACGGCGTGGGAATGCTGCCGCGCACGCCCCAGAACTTGAGCTTGAAGGACATCGAGCAGCCCTCCGCCCGCCCCGCGCCGGCCGCGCCGCCCGGCTCAGCGCCTTTCCAGCACGCGCTCGGTCAGCCGCGCCCAGTAGCTGGCGCCGATCGGCAGGACCTCGTCGTTGAAGTCGTAGCGCGGATTGTGGACCATGCAGCTTCCCTCGCCGGCGCCGTTGCCGATCCAGACGTAGGAGCCGGGCCGTTCGCGCAGCATCCAGGCGAAGTCCTCGGACCCCATGCTCGGCGGCACGTTGCGCAGCACGTTCTCGGCGCCGACCACCTCGGCGGCGGCGGCGGCGGCGACGTCGGTTTCCTCGGCGGTATTGATCGTCGGCGGGTAGCGGCGCTGGTAGTCGACGTCGGCCGAGGCGCCGTGGGCAAGCGCCACGCCCTCGGCGATCTGGCGCAGGCGGCGCTCGATCATGTCCTGCACCTCGGGCAGGAAGGCGCGGGTCGTGCCGGCGAGCTCGACCTCCTCGGGGATGACGTTGGTGGCATGGCCGCCGCGCATGATGGTGGTGCTCACCACCGCGGCCTCAAGCGGATCGGTGGTGCGGCTGACGATCGACTGCAGCGCCAGCACCATCTCGGCGGCGACCACCACCGGATCGATGCCGCGATGCGGATAGGCGCCATGCGCGCCGACCCCGCGGATGCGGATGCGGAACATGTCGGCCGAGGCCATCATCGGGCCCTTGCGCACGACGACCTTGCCGACATCGATGCCCGGCATGTTGTGCATGCCGTAGACCGCCTCGACCGGGAACCGCTCGAACAGGCCGTCCTGCACCATGACGCGCCCGCCGGCCTCGTTCTCCTCGGCCGGCTGGAAGATGAAATGCACGATGCCGTCGAAGTTGCGCGTCTCGGCCAGGTACTTGGCGGCGCCGAGCAGCATGGTCGTGTGCCCGTCGTGGCCGCAGCCGTGCATCTTGCCGGCATGGCGCGAGCGGTGCGGGAACTCGTTCTTCTCCTCGAGGTCGAGCGCGTCCATGTCGGCGCGCAGGCCGATCGCCCGGTTGGCGCTGCCCGCCTTCAGCGTGCCGACGACCCCGGTCTTGGCCAGGCCGCGATGCACCTCGATGCCGAACGATCCCAGCCGTTCGGCAACCAGGTCGGCGGTGCGGCGCTCCTCGAAGGCGGTCTCGGGATGGGCGTGCAAGTCGCGCCGCCAGGCGGTCATATCGGCATGAAAGTCGCGGATACGCTCGATCACGGGCATGCGGAATTTCCTGTGTCCTGAGAATGGCTTGCGTTGCGGGCGAGCATAGCGGCGGGCCTTCACCCTGTCCATTGACGGCGGAGCCAGCCACAAAAATGGGGCGGCCACCCGGCCGCCCCGCAATCTGATCCAGTGCCGCCCTCAATGGCTGAGCAGGACCGGCACCGTCATCTGGCCCATGAGCTCGCGGGTGGCGCCGCCGAGCACCAACTCGCGCATCCGCGAATGGCCCCAGGCGCCCATCACCAGGAGGTCGGCCCCGTAATCGGTGATCGCGCCGAGCAGCGCGTCGCCCACCTCGATGTCCTTGGCAACCGTGTGCGTCGCCTCGACCTTGCAACCGTGGCGGGCGATATGGGCGGCGATGTCGGCGCCGGGAATGTGATCCTTCTTGGTCGGGTTGACCGAGAGCACGATCACCTTCTTCGCCCTCTGCAGGATCGGCATCGCGTCGTTGACGGCACGCACCGCCTCGCGGCTGGCGTTCCAGGCGATCAGCACGCGGGTGCCGATCTTGGCGAACTTGCCGGCATAGGGCACCACCAGAACCGGCCGGCCGGCGGTCAGGACCAGCTCGTGCGGCAAGGTGGCGATCGCCGGCGGCAGCTCCTCGCTCTCGTCGGGCTGGCCGACGACGGCCAAATCGGCATAGTGGACATGCTGCGTCATCAGATCGACCGGATCGCCCTCGGCGACGCGCCATTCCGCCTTGATCCCCTCCTTGCGGCACGCCTCGAGGAACGCGCCCTTCTCGGCCTCCGCCGCGGCGCGCGCCGCGCGCTGCTGGCGCTCGAAGATCTCCTCGGGCACGTAGGCGGCGACGTAGGTCGGCATGGTCAGCGGAATGATGGTGTAGAGGCCGGTGATCTGCGCCTCGTGCTGCGCGGCCAGGGCCAGCGCCACCTGCAGGTTGGCCTTGTTGCGCGGACCCTCATAAAGGTGCAGCAGGATGTTCTTGATCGCCATGGGCGGGCGCTCCCCCTCTGTCATGCATCAGCGGCGCCCGGCGCGATCGTCGCCGCCGGCTCCGCTCAAGGATTATTGTCGTATCGCGGCGCCCCGGCAACCTTGATCGAGAGCAATTCGCGCGGTCACGATCCGCGCGCCCTGAGGCGCGCCGCGCCTTCCCACTCCGGCAAGCGCCCTTCCTCGACCGCATGGCAGGCCACCGTCTGGCCGTTGACGGCGAGGGGCCGCGGCACCTCGCCCTGGCAGCGCGCGTCGGCGAACGGGCAGCGCGGATGGAACGGGCAGCCGGACGGCGGATCGAGCGGGCTCGGCACTTCGCCCGCCACCGGAACGCGCGCGCGCCCGGTCATCTCGAGATCGGGGATCGCGTCGAGCAGCATGCGCGTGTAGGGATGGCGCGGCCGGTCGAACAGGGTGCGCGTCTCGGCCCATTCGACCAGGCGGCCGAGATACATCACGCCCACCTTGTCGGAGACGTGATAGACGACCGCGAGGTTGTGGCTGATGAAGAGATAGGTCAGGCCAAGCCGGCGCTGCAAGTCGCGCATCAGGTTGAGGATCTGCGCCTGCACCGAGACGTCCAGCGCCGAGGTCGGCTCGTCGCAGACCAGGAACTCGGGCTCGCCGGCAAGCGCGCGGGCGATCGAGATGCGCTGGCGCTGGCCGCCCGAGAACTCGTGCGGGAACTTGTCGGCGTCGGCCGGCGACAGGCCGACCTGGCGCAGCAGCTCGCCCACCCGCTCGGCGATGGCGCGCCGGTCGCGAAGCAGGCCGCGGAAGCGGATCGGCTCGGCGATGATGCGGCCGACGCGCCAGCGCGGATTGAGCGACGCATACGGATCCTGGAAGATCATCTGCATGCGCGCCTGCTTGTCGGGGTGGGCGGCGCGGGCGCGCGGCGGGCCGATCTCGACGCCCTCGAACTCGATCGAGCCGCGCGAGGGCGCGTAGAGGCCGACGACAAGGCGGGCGACGGTCGATTTGCCGCAGCCCGATTCGCCGACCAGGCTGAAGGTCTCGCCGGCGGCGATGTCGAAGCTGACGCCATCGACGGCGCGCACGATGCGCCGCCCCGTCCCCTCGAGCAGCCGGTTGAGCAGCGGCGGCGAGACGTCGAAATAGCGCGCCAGGTCGCGCACCTTGAGCAGCGGCTCGCACGGCGCGGGCGCCTCGGCCGCGGCACCGGCGCCCCGAGCTTCGGGCGCAAGCCCGGCTGCGATCGACCTCAGCGACGCCGGCCTAGCCATGACGCGCCTCTTGCGCCCTGCCGCGGTCGTGCAGCCAGCAGGCGGCGCGGCCGGCTCCGGCATCGATGAGTTCCGGCCGCTCTCGATGGCAGCGGGCGAAAGCCTGCGCGCAGCGCGGATGGAAGGGGCAACCGGGCGGAATCTCGGTCAGACGCGGCATCGCGCCGTCGATCTGCGCCAGGCGCTCGGCCTGGCGGCGGGTCGTCGGGATCGCGCCCATCAGGCCCTGCGTATAGGGATGCTGCGGGCGGCGGATGACATCGGCGACCGGACCGATCTCGACGATGCGGCCGGCGTACATCACCGCGACCCGGTCGGCGGTCTCGGCGATCACGCCCATGTCGTGCGTCACCAGCATCACCGCCGTGCGGTGCTCGCGGCAAAGCCGCTTCAGCAGCGTGATGATTTGCGCCTGGATCGAGACGTCGAGCGCGGTGGTCGGCTCGTCGGCGATGATCAGGCGCGGCTCGGCGGCGAGCGCCAGCGCGATCACCACCCGCTGGCGCATGCCGCCCGAGAACTGGTGCGGATAATGGTCGATGCGCTCGGCGGCAGCGGGAATGCCGACTTCCTGAAGCAGCGCGACGGCACGCCCGCGCGCCTCGGCCACCGACAGCGGCAGATGCGTGCGAATGGTCTCGGTCAGCTGGTCGCCGACGCGGTAGAGCGGATTGAGGCTGGTCAGCGGGTCCTGGAAGATGGCGCCGATGCGCCGGCCGCGGATCTGGCGCATCTCCGCATAAGGCAGGTTGTCGATTCGCTTCCCCTCGAGCCGGATCTCGCCGCCGGCGATGCGCCCGGGCGGCTCGAGCAGGCCGATCACCGCGGCCCCGGTCATCGACTTGCCAGCGCCCGATTCACCGACGACGCCGAGCACCTCGCCGGGAGCGATGGCGAACGAGATATCGTCGACCGCGACCAGAGTGCCGCGGCGCGTCGGGAACTCGACGCGCAGGTGGTCGACTTCGAGCAGCGGCTGGCGGGCGTCGGCCATCGCGGGCGATCAGCGCAGCTTGGGGTTGAGCGCGTCGCGCAGCCAGTCGCCCAGCAGGTTGACGGCCAGGACGAGAATGGCGAGCGCGGCGCCGGGAAAGATGGTGATCCACCACTCGCCCGAGAACAGGAAGTCGTTGCCGATGCGGATCAAGGTGCCGAGCGAGGGCTCGGTCGGCGGCAAGCCGACGCCGAGAAAGCTCAGCGTCGCCTCGGTGATGATGGCCAGCGCAAGGTTGATGGTGCAGATCACCAGCACCGGTCCCATCACGTTGGGCAGCACATGGCGCACCATGATCAGCCCGGCGGGCAGCCCGATGACCCGCGCCGCCTGCACGTATTCCTTGTTCTTCTCCACCAGGACGCTGCCGCGCACTGTGCGCGCGTACTGCACCCAGAACGACAGGCCAATGGCGAAAATCAGCACCAGGAAGGCTCCTTGCGCGTGCGCCTCGGGGCCGACGAGGCCGCGCATGACGCCGTCGATCAGCAGCGCGATCAGGATCGACGGGAACGAAAGCTGGACGTCGGCGATTCGCATGATCACCGCGTCGACCAGGCCGCCGGCATAGCCGGCGATCATGCCGAGGGAGATGCCGAGCAGCATGGCGAAGAGGACGGAGGCGAAGCCGACCAGCAGCGACGAGCGCGAGCCGTACATGATGGTGGAGAGCAGGTCGCGGCCCTGGTCGTCGGCGCCGAGCGGGAAGCGCGCCGTGCCCCCTTCGAGCCAGAACGGCGGGGTGAAGGCATCGATCAGGTTGAGGGTGGCGAGGTCGAACGGGTTATGCGGCGCCAGAATGGGGGCGCCAAAGGCGCCGACGAAGAACAGCACCGTCACCAACGCCGACGCCACCACCATGCGGCTGCGCCGGAAGCTGTAGACGATGTCACTGTCGAGGACTCGTTGCCACGAAGCGCGCAGCCGCATCCCGGCGCCGGCCAGCTCTTGCACGGCCATGGCTCAGTGACCGCGTGCGCCGTCGAAGCGCAGCCGCGGGTCGACGGCGTAGTACAGCAGGTCGACCACCAGGTTGATGACCACGAAGATGAAACCGATCAGCACCAGGTAGGTGGCCATGACCGGGATGTCGGCGAAGTACACCGACTGCACGAACAGCAGGCCCATCCCGGGCCACGAGAACACGGTCTCGGTGATGATGGCGAAGGCGATGATCGAGCCGAGCTGCAGGCCGGTGATGG
>CAYTWJ010000202.1:0-6556 GCA_964442055.1 uncultured Rhodospirillaceae bacterium
GTGACCGGCAACAGCGCCTCGGCGATCAAGGATTTCACGCAGGCGATTGAGCTGGCGCCGCAGAAGGCGGCCGGCTATGCCGCGCGCGGCCTCGCGCATGCCGAGGCGAATGCCGCCAACGAGGCGCCCTCGCCGGGCGAAGCCAAGCCGACGCCGCCGGCGCAAGGAGCCTTGGCGACCGCCGAGGGGTCGGACGATTCCGCGGACGGCACGGATGGAAGCGTGTTCGACGACGAGCGCTGCAAGGCCGCGCTGCTGCTCGCGACCGAGCGCGGCGCGGTCGGATCACTGCTCGATCCGACTCGCCTCTCGATCGAGCAATTGATGGGCCTCGACATTCGTGGCGCGCCGCTTCGCGTGCCGACATCGAACGAGACCGCCGATCAAATGGTCACTTCGATGCCGCTCGCACCTCCGGCCATGGCGGCCTTCGCGCCGCCTGGCTTGACCGTCGCAGCGGACCGGACCGAGGGCCAGGGGATCGGCGATCCCACCCGGCTGAGCATCGAGCAGCTCATGCAGGTCGACGTTTCCGGCGGATCGAGCGCCACTGCGACCGAGGGCAACGCGACGGCAACCGGTCTCCAGACGGCGCCCGATGATGCGCCTCGTGATGGCGGCAGCTCCCGAGGGAACAGCGGCAACGCGCCGGGACATGGCGGCGGCGCGGGATTCTCGCCCTTCGATCCCGGCCCGCCGCCCGGGCACGGCAGTGGCAACGGCCATGACAACGGCCAAGGCCCGGGCCTCGGCATCGGATTGGCCGGCAACGAGCCGCCGGGTTTGCAAAACCTCGGCGTCGAGTCCGGCAACAATGGTGCGGCCGCCACCGCGCCCGTCACGGTCACGGTCACCGAGACCAACGATCCGCCGGTCGCCAACGACGATGCCACCGCCACCGGCAAGGGCGTCGCCGTCGATCTCGACGTGCTGGCCAACGATACCGACCCCGATGCGGGCGCGGTTCTGCAGCTCAACAGCGCCGGCGCCCAGAGCGCGCAGGGCGCGTCGGTCTGGATCAATGACGACGGCACGCTGCACTACGACCCGACCGCCTCGGCTACGCTGCAGGCGCTGACCAGCGGCCAGTCGGTGGTGGACAGCATCACCTACGACGTCGTCGATCAGCACGGCGCCGTCAGCGGCACGGCGACGGTATCGATCACCGTCAACGGCGCCGGCGCAGTCATCGCCGGCCTGATCGGCACTGCCGGCGACGACATCATCTACGGCACCAACGGCGCCGACAACATCGATGCTGCTGGCGGCAACGACGTCGTCTTCGCCCGCGGCAATGCCGACACGGTTTCCGGCGGCACCGGCAATGACGTGCTGTTCGGCGAGTCCGGCGCCGACACGCTCAACGGCGACGACGGCAACGATGCGCTGTACGGCGGCTCGGGCGACGACATCCTCAACGGCGGCGCCGGCAATGACGTGCTCGATGGCGAAGCCGGCAACGACCAGCTGTTCGGCAACGACGGCGACGACCTCCTGATCTGGGACCCGCAGAACACCGTCTATGACGGCGGCACCGGCACCGACACCGTATTGGTGAAGTCGGGCCACCTCGACGTCGCCGGCTACGCCGGCACGATGAACGGCATCGAGCGCGTCGAGCTGATCGGCAGCGGCAACAACACCGTCACGCTGTCGGCCACCGACGTGATCAACATGTCGGATACCGACACGCTGACCAT
Organism: uncultured Rhodospirillaceae bacterium; assembly: GCA_964442055.1. Lineage (GTDB taxonomy): Bacteria > Pseudomonadota > Alphaproteobacteria > Ferrovibrionales > Ferrovibrionaceae > CAYTWJ01. The sequence continues at coordinate 1,701 of CAYTWJ010000202.1, forward strand.
CGTCGGCAACGGCCAGGACCATGTGGTCACGACCGATACCGGCTGGGCCGACCTCGGCGTCGCGGGCGGCGTGCACCAGTTCTTCCACGGCGCGACCGGCGCGACCCTGCTCGTCGATCAGCAGGTCGATGCCTCGGGAGTCATGGCATGAGCCCGCGGTCGCGCCTGGGGCGGCGCCTGCGCGCCATCGCCGCGGCGGCGGGCTTTGCCCTCGCCGGCCTGAGCTTCGGCATCGCCGTGGTCGAGGCGGCCAGCGGCACCGTCGCCGAGGCTCGCGCGACCTCGCAGACGGTCGCGCGCGAATACCTGGTGAAGGCCGGCTTCCTCTACAATTTCGCCAAGCTGACGCAGTGGCCGGGCGCCGGCGACGAGGAGAGCGGCGAATTCCGGCTTTGCGTGCTCGGCGCCGATCCCTTCGGGGCCAGCCTCGACCTGGTCCGCGGCAAGACGATCGGCGCCCGCACCGTGACGACGCGGATCGTCCAGGATGCCGCCGGGGCACGCGATTGCCAGCTGGTCTTCATCAGCGGGGCCGAGCGTGCGCGCCTGCGCGAGCATCTCGATGCGCTCCGCGGCCACCCGGTGCTGACGGTCAGCGACCTGCCGCAGTTCTCGCGCGCCGGCGGCATCATCAGCCTCAAGACGGTCGACAACAAGGTCCGTTTCGAGATCAACCTCGGTGCGGCCGAGCGTGTCGGCCTCAGGCTCAGCTCCCGGCTGCTCAGCCTCGCCGAGATCGTCGCCGACCAGTCGCGGGTGCAGGTCGAGTGATGCGCCGCTTCGCCGATCTCAGCATCAAGTTCAAGCTGATCGCGCTGGCGCTTGCCACCAGCGGCGCGGTGCTGCTCACCGTCTCGCTGGCCCTGCTGTTCTCGAGCTCGGCGGTGTCCTACAACTCGGTGCGCAAGGAGCTGACCAGCATCGCCCAGGTGCTCGGCAGCAACAGCGCAGCGGCGCTGATGTTCAGCGACGACCGGGCGGCGATCGAGACGCTGTCGGCCATCGAGGCCAAGCCGAATATCGTCGGCGCCTATATCTTCCGCGAGGACGGCGCCCTCTTCGCCCAGTCCGTGTCCAACGACGCTCCCGAGGCCTGGCGCGACCCCGACGAGATCTTCATCCGCTCGATCCGCGAGCGCTCCGACGGTCTGGCCGCCGCCCTGGCCAACGCCGTCGCGGGCGGTTTCGTCGTCGAGCGCCAGGACATCGGCGTCGACGGCGAGCGGGTCGGCCGGCTCTATCTCGTATCCGACCTGCGCGACGTGGTGCGCCTGATCAAGGTGCACGGCCTGGTGACGGTTCTGATCGCGCTCGGCGCCGTGGCGCTGGCGATGTTCATCGCCTCCCGCCTGCAGGCGATGATCTCGCGGCCGATCCTGCATCTCGCCGGCCAGATGAATCGCATCCGCGGCGAGGAGGATTTCTCGATCCGCGCCCGCAAGCATGCCGACGACGAGCTCGGCGAGCTGATCGACGGCTTCAACCGCATGCTGAGCCACATCCAGGCCCGCGACGAGCACCTGCAGACCGTGCGTCGCGAGGCGGAACTCGCCAACCGGGCGAAGAGCGAGTTCCTGGCCAACATGAGCCACGAGCTGCGCACGCCGCTCAACGCCATCCTCGGCTTCTCCGAGGTCATTTCGCGCGAGATGATCGGGCCGCTCGGCCAGGCCAAGTACCGCGACTACGCCGAGAACATCCATTCGAGCGGCAGCCATCTGCTCGAAATCATCAACGACATCCTCGACATTTCCCGGATCGAGGCGGGCAAGCTTCAGCTCAACGAGACGATCGTCGACCCGCGCACCCTGGTCGACAAGTCGCTGCGTCTCGTGCGCGAGCGCGCCGACAATGCCGGCCTGGTGCTGGCCGCCGAGATCGAGGACGCGATGCCCTGCCTGTCCGTCGACGAGCGGCTGGTCAAGCAGAGCCTGATCAACCTGCTGGCCAATGCCATCAAGTTCACGCCGTCGGGCGGCCGCGTCACCGTGAAGGCGGCCCGCGACGCGGGCGGGCGACCCTACTTCGCGGTCCGCGATACCGGCATCGGCATCGAGGCCGAGCATCTCGACAAGATCTTCATCCCCTTTTACCAGGCCGACAGCTCGCTGGCGCGGAACTACGAGGGCCTCGGCCTCGGCCTGCCGCTGGTGCGCTCGTTCGTCGAACTGCACGGCGGCGCGGTGACGGTCGAGAGCGCGGTCGGCGTCGGCACCACGGTGACGCTGCTGTTCCCGGCGGAACGCTGCCGGGCCCGGCGCGAGCGCGCCGCCGAGCTTGCCGCGATGCCCGCGCCGCCGCGCCGGCGCAGCGCGGGCGGCTGACCGTCATCCGTCCTCCGCGGATTTGTTGCAGCGCACGGCTGATGGGTTGACGCTGTGCGAAATGCGGCGCGACAATACTCGCGTTCTGTCGCAAGTCAGGAGAGGCTGATACAGCACGAACCGACCGACTCATCGGTGAGTTGCGCAGAAACAGAGGCTCGATCTCTTGATCGGGCGATGACCGACGCGGTCATCCACCAGGAACCCCGCTGAACTCGGGTCGACCGGCAGCGGGGTTTCTGCCGGGGGCAGCTAGCGCGAGAACCGCTTCATCAGGCTGTGCAGGCGCCAGAGCCGCAGGTAGATCAGCACGGCGACAAGCAATTGCCAGTCGTCGCTGGTGCGCGCCATCAGCCACTTGCCGGCGGCCTGCGCCATGCCTTGTAGATTGCCGATATCCATTGCCCCTTCCCCTCCCAGACCGCCGAGCGGCCAATAGCGCCGGTTGCCCTTCCGTGATTACGTGGCTTCGCCACCCTTGGGCAAGCCCCTGAAGAAGTCGACGATCGCCGCCACGACGTCGATCGGCAGCGGGTCGTTGTGGTCGAGCCCGGCGACGAACAGGCCCCGCTTCGGCTCCGGCGCGGCCGCAAGCAGGCGCCGGCCGTGCGCTGCCGGGATGACGCGGTCGGCTTCGCCATGCACGATCAGCAGCGGCACGCGCACCTCGCCGATGGCGGCGAGATTGTCGAAGCGGTCGCGGACCAGCGTCCGCGCGGGCAGCCAGGGGTAGAGCTCGGCCGCGCGTTCGGTGACGGAAACGTAGGGTGCCTGTAGCAGCAGCCCGGCAACCGGCCGCTCGCGCGCCAGCTGCACGGCAACCCCGCTGCCGAGGCTTTCGCCCCACAGCGCGATCCGCGGCGGCGGGAAGCCGAGCCCCGCGAGCGCGTCGAGCACGGCCCGGCCGTCGGCGTAGAGCCCCTGCTCGCTCGGTGCCCCGGGGTTGCCGCCGTAGCCGCGGTAGCCGGCGAGCGCCACGCCGAACCCCGCTTCCGCCACCGGCCGGACCAGCGGCAGCCGGTGGCCCAGATGGCCGGCATTGCCCTGGAAGTGCACGACCACCAGGCCGCCCGGCGTCGCCGGCGGCCGGAACCAGAAGCGCAGAGAGAGCCCGTCGGCAGTCGTCGCTTCCAGCGCACGGAAACCGGCGCGTTGCAGCGGCGCCGGCTCGGGCGGCGACGTATCGGGCTGATAGAGGAGCTGGCGCTGCGCCAGGAACAAAATCGCTACCAGCGCGGCCCAGCCCAGGCCGATGACGATGGCGGCACGGAACGCCAGCGGCCCGATGTCACCGGGGCTCATGGATCAGGCCACGGCGCGCCGCCGCTATTTCCCTCTTCTCTCGGTGATCTGCCGCAGGCCGACCGTGACGAGCCAGATCGGCACCACGACGACGGCGCCGACCAGGACGTAGCGCAGTCCCCATTCGATGACGTTGGCTACGGTCGCGTAGATCTGGCGCACGGTCGCGCCGAAATTCTCGATCAGCTTGCGCGGCGTGATGTCGAAAAAGGTGAGCACCATGCCGACCGCCAGCGAGGCCAGGATCAGCTTGACGACAGTGGCGAGCGGGCGCGACGGCATGGCGGGAACTCCGGCGTGACGACAGCCCCTAAAATAGCGCAGCCCCCGCCGCCTGTCGCTGCGCTGCCGACGCTAGTTGCTCTCGCCCCTGGGGGAAGCGGCGCTGGCCGCGCGCCGGCTGCGCACCGGCCGGACACCGCGCTGGGCGGCAACGGCGCCCAGGCGTTCCACCAGGACCGGATCGATCTGGCCGGTCGCCAGCATGCCATACTCGGCCTGGAATGCGCGCACGGCGGATACCGTCCGCGGCCCGGCATGGCCGTCGGCGGGCCCGGGGTCATGGCCGAGCGCAGCAAGCAGCTCTTGCGCCTGACGTGTCAGCTCTTCCAGACGTGCCGAAGGCGGCGATCCCGCCGGGTTTGCGGGAGTTTTCGCATTGGTGTCAGCCGGCGGCGGCGCCCCGACGAGCTCGGCCACCAATTCCGGCGGCACGAAGCCGCCATACCAGGCGACCGGGCCGGCGACGCCAAGGCCGATCAGCACGGTGAGCATGGCGACCGAACCGGCGCGGCTGCCGCGGCGCTGATCGTTCGTGTTCGCCGCCGGCTGCTTCAGGAATCCGAAGCCTGTATAGGTGGGGTCGGTCATCCCGGGCTGGCCGCCCGCCCGCTCCACCTCCTGCTCCTTCAGCTTCAGCGCCGCCTGCTCGACCTGCTGACGCGCCTCGAGAAGCGCGCGTTCGGCCTCGACGGCCCGCCGCTCGAGGTCGCGGGCGCGCAGTTGCGCTTGCTCGTTGAGCTTCTTGGTCCTGGCGAGCGCCTCTTCCGCTTGCTCGGCCCGGTTTTCCTGATCCTTGAATTGCCGGATCGCCGCCGCCGCCTGGCCCTCCTGCTCCTTGGCGCGGATCAAGGCGGTCTTCGCCTTCTCTTCCTGTTCCTTGGCGCGCTGCAAGGCCTCGGCGGCCTGATCCTCGATCTCCTTGGCCCGGCTCAGTGCGACATCGGACTC
>CAYTWJ010000203.1:0-6542 GCA_964442055.1 uncultured Rhodospirillaceae bacterium
CGCACCACCAGCCGGCCGATCTCGCCGGTGCGCGCGACATGGGTACCGCCGCAGGCCTGGAGGTCGAGCGGCCGGCCGGCGCCGGCGATCTCGACGAGCCGCACCCGGCCGGCGCCCATCGGCGGCTTGACCGACATGGTCTTGACCAGCTCGGGGTTGGCGGCGAGCTCGTCGTCGGCGATCCAGCGCGGCCGCACCGGGTGGTCGCCGGCGATCAGCGCATTGAGCTTCTCGGTCAGCGCCTCCTTGTCGGGCGTCTCGGCCATGTCGAAGTCGAGCCGCCCCTTGCCGTCGCCGACCTGGCCGCCGGTGACCGGGAAGGGCAGCAGCGCCGACAACAGGTGCATGCCGGTATGCATGCGCATCAGCCGGTGGCGCCGCGCCCAGTCGATCTCGGCGCTGACGCGCGCGCCCGCCGCCGGCAGCGCGCCGCCCGGCGCCGGCAGGTGCAGAACGCTGTCCGGCGCCTCGCCCTTGACCGTGTTGACGATCTCGACCGCCGTGCCGTCGGCCAGCACCAGGCGGCCGCTGTCGCCGGGCTGGCCGCCGCCGGTCGGATAGAACACCGTGCGGTCGAGCTCGATCCCGTTCGGTCCGACGGCGGTCACCGTCGCCGCGCAGCTCTTCAAATACGCGTCGTCGCGGAACAGGAGCTCGGTCATCTCAGGCCAGCCATTCCGGCACCGGCAGGCCCTTCTCGCGCAGGAAGGCCGGGTTGAACAGCTTGCTCTTGTAGCGGTCGCCGCCGTCGCAGAGGATGGTGACGATGGTGTGGCCGGGACCGAGATCGCGGGCGAGCCGCACCGCGCCGGCGACGTTGATGCCGGTCGAGCCGCCGAGCACCAGCCCTTCCTGGCGCACCAGGTCGAAGACGATCCTCAGCGCCTCGGCATCGGCGATCTGGTAGGCCTCGTCGGGAACGACGCCTTCGAGGTTGGCGGTGACGCGGCCCTGGCCGATGCCCTCGGTGATCGACGAACCCTCGGCCTTGAGCTCGCCGTGCTTGTACCAGTGGTAGAGCGCGGCGCCCATCGGGTCGGCCAGCGCCACCTTGACCTTCGGGTTGCGCTCCTTGAGCGCCAGGTGCACGCCGGCGAGCGTGCCGCCCGAGCCGACGGCGCTGACGAAGCCGTCGACCTTGCCGTCGGTCTGCTGCCAGATTTCCGGTCCCGTCGTCTCGTAGTGGCCGCGGCGGTTGGCGACGTTGTCGAACTGGTTGGCCCAGATGGCGCCGTTCGGCTCGGTCTTCGCCAGCTCCTCGGCCAGCCGGCCGGAATAGCGCACGTAGTTGTTGGGATCCTTGTAGGGAACGGCCGGCACGAGGCGCAGGTCGGCGCCGCACAGCCGCAGCATGTCCTTCTTCTCCTGGCTCTGCGTCTCGGGCATGACGATGACCGTCCTGAAGCCGAGCGCGTTGCCGACCAGGGCGAGGCCGATGCCGGTGTTGCCGGCGGTGCCCTCGACGATGGTGCCGCCCGGGCGCAGGGCGCCGCGCTCGATCGCGTCCTTGACGATGTAGAGCGCGGCGCGGTCCTTGACCGAGCCGCCGGGATTGAGGAACTCGGCCTTGCCCAGGATCTCGCAGCCCGTCATCTCCGACAGACGGCGCAGCCGGATCAGGGGCGTGTTGCCGATGGCACCGATGAAGCCGTCGCGAATGTCCATGCCGGGAAAAGCCGTCAGGGGCGGGGATACCGGGCATCTATAGCCGCCCGCGGCGGCCGGTGGCAAGGTTGCGGCTCAGCGCCATTCGCGGCGCAGCCGCTCGCGGTTGAGGGCCAGCCATTGCAGGGCGACGATCGGCGGCGCCGAGCGCACGCGGCCCCGGGCGAGCGCCTGCATCGCCTCGGCGAAGCCGACGACGCGCACGCGGATGTCCTCGTGCTCGTGCTGCAGGCCGTGGATGCCGCCGGCGCCCGAGGCATCGACGCGGGCGCAGAAGATGTCGAAGCATTCCGACGATCCGCCGGGGCTGGCATAGCAGCGGCAGATCGGCTCGAGTGGCCCCAGCGGCGCGAGGTTCGCCTCCTCGGCGAGCTCGCGGCGCGCCACCTGCTCGGCGGTCTCGCCGGGCTCGATGATGCCGGCCACCACCTCGATCTGCCAGGGATCGTCGCCCGCGGCATAGGGGCCGGCGCGGAACTGCTCGACCAGCACGACCTCGTCGCGCACCGGGTCGTAGGGCAGCACGACCACGGCGTGGCCGCGCTCGAAGACCTCGCGCGTGATCTCGGCGCTCCAGCCGCCGGCGAACAGCCGGTGGCGCAGGCGGTAGCGGTCGATGCGGAAGCGGCCCTGGTAGACGGTGGCGCGCTCGATCAGTTCGACATCGTCGCGGCGACGCGTGGGGTCGATCATGCCGGGTTCCTGGCAGTCGGAGCCGGCAGAGTGCCAGCAAAGGCGCGCCGCCTCAACCCGCAGCAAGTCGCCGCGGCCGGTTGGCGCTATTTTCGGGGCAAGCGGACACGGGCGGCGTCGCCGCCGCCCGTGCGGATGGGGGCTTTCGCCCGCTCAGGAGAAGGCCATGCCCGGCTTGGCGCCGAAGAACTTGAGGATCTTGGCGAGCGGGCAGAAGCCGGTGAAAGCGGCCTGGAAGAGGTTGAGGCCGACAAAGGCGGTGAGGAAGAGCCAGTAGACCGAATGAAGCTGCGACAGCGCCAGGCTGATAAGGATGACGGCGCCGGCGAAGGCCATGACCATGCGATCGATGCTCATTGCGGGTTCCTTTCAGGTTTGAGGCACGAAGCGGAAGGTGACGTATTCTGGCGGCGGCCCGTGGGGATGCCGCAATAGAGTCCGTATAGCGTTTCGATGACGCGACGCGCCTCGTCGCCGGCCAGCGAGTAGAAGATCGTCTGGCGCTGGCGGCGGGTGCGCACCAGGCCGTCGCGACGGAGGCGGGCGAGGTGTTGGGAAAGCGCCGACTGGCTGAGCGGGAGCATCTGGGCGAGCTCGCCGACCGAGCGCTCGTCGGCGACAAGCTGACAGAGGATCAGCAGCCGCCGCTCGTTGCTGAGGCTGGCCAGCAGGGTGCTGGCGCGGCGGGCGTTGCGTTCGAAGCGCTTTATATTCATGCTTGCTAATTTAGTTGCAGCTAATATATCTGTCAAGAGCGGCCGGCGGTCCCCGGCCGCTTCCGCCACTCCTCGGAGAGGTTCGCCATGTTGAGCCGTCCACCCGCCTCCGGCCGCCTCGGCCTTGCCGTTCTGGGGCTGGCGCTCGTCACCCTCGGCGCGCCGGCGCGCGCCGAATTCGCCGTCGAGATGCGCCAGGTCGAGGACCGCAAGGCGGTGCTCGCCACCGTCGAGAGCAAGCGCGAGACGCTGGCGCGCACGCGCATCGGCGGCACGATCAGCGAGCTCAAAATGACCGAGGGCGATGCGGTCACCCGCGGCCAGAAGCTCGCCCTGGTGGTCGATCCCAAGCTGCCGCTGCGCATGAGCGCGATCGACTCGCGCCTGCGTTCGTTGGCCGCCCAGCGCGATCTCGCCCAAACGGATCTCGCGCGCACCCGCGAGCTCTTCCAGCGCGGCACGGTCAGCAAGGCGCGCCTCGACCAGGCGCAGACCGCCGTCGACGTCGTGGTCGGCGAGATCAACGCCTTGCAGGCCGAGCGCGCGGTCGTCGCCCAGCAGCTCAAGGAGGGCGAGGTGCCGGCGCCCGAGGCCGGCCGCGTGCTGCGCGTGCTGGTGACGCCGGGCAGCGTCGTCCAGCCCGGCGAGACCGTCGCCGAGATCGCGACCGCCGCCGAGGCGTTCGTGCTGCGCCTTTATCTGCCGGAGCGCCACGCCCGCTTCCTCAAGGAGGGCGACAAGGTGCTCGTCGGCGAGCGCGGCCTTGCCCTCGCCGATCAAGGGGTGCGCGAGGGCGTTGTGCGCCAGGTCTATCCGGAGCTCGACAAGGGCCGCGTCGTCGCCGACGTCGCGGTTGCCGGGCTGGGCGACTTCTTCGTCGGCGAGCGGACGCGGGTCTGGGTGACGACCGAGCGTCGCGCGGCCATCGTGGTTCCCCAGGACTACATCATCTGGCGCTTCGGCATCGCCTACGCCAGGCTCAAGGACGGCACCGAGGTGGTCGTGCAGCCCGGCGCCGCGCATCCCGACGGAATCGAGGTCCTGAGCGGGCTTAAGCCCGGCGACGTTCTGGTGAAGCCGTGAAGCTCGGTGTTTCCGGCGCCATCGCCCGCGCCTTCATCGATTCGCCGCTGACGCCGCTGTTCCTGCTGCTGGCGTTCGCCATCGGCGGGCTGGCCCTGCTCGCGCTGCCGCGCGAGGAGGAGCCGCAGATCAGCGTGCCGCTGGTCGATATCTTCGTGCGCGCCGACGGCCTCAAGGCCGAGGACGCGGTCGAGCTGGTGACCAAGCCGCTCGAGGACATCATCAAGGGCATCGACGGCGTCGAGCACGTCTATTCGCAGACCGAGGACGACGAGGCGCTGGTCACGGCGCGCTTCAAGATCGGCTTCGACCAGGACAGCGCGCTGTTGCGCGTGCATAGCGAGGTGCGCGCCAACATGAACCGCATCCCGATCGGCATTCCCGAACCGCTGATCGTCGGCCGCGGCATCAACGACGTGCCGATCCTGGTCCTCACGCTGACGCCCAAGCCGGGCAATCCGGGCCGCTGGGACGACGTCGCGCTGCTCAGCCTGGCTGACGAGCTGAACAACGAGCTCATGAAAGTCGAGGACGTGGGCAAGACCTTCGTCGTCGGCGGCCGCCCGGTGCAGATCCGCGTCGAGCCCGATCCCGAGCGCCTGGCGCTCTACGGCGTCACCTTGAACCAGCTGGTGGAGAAGCTCGAGGCCGCCAACCGCTCGTTCCTCACCGGCCATCTGGCCGACGCCGGCCGCAGGCTGCCCGTCGCCGCCGGCCAGACCTTGCAGAGCGCGCCCGACATCGCCCTGCTGCTGGTCACGACCAGCGACGGCCGCCCGGTCTATGTCGGCGACGTCGCCCGCATCGTCGTCGACGGCCGCCCCGACGAGCAGCGCGTCTGGCACCTCGCGCCCGGCGCCGAGGGCAGGCTCGACGCGCGCCCCGCGGTCAGCCTGGCGATCGCCAAGCGCAAGGGCGCCAACGCGGTGGTGATCGCCGATCACGTTCTCGAGCGGCTCCAGCTGGTGCGCGACCGGCTGGTGCCCGGCGAGATCGAGGTCGCGGTGACGCGCAACTACGGCGAGACCGCGCGCGACAAGGCCGACGAGCTGCTCTTCCACCTGCTGCTCGCCTCGGTCTCGATCGTCGCGCTGCTGACTCTTTTCCTTGGCTGGCGCGAGGGGCTGGTCGTGCTGGTGGTCATTCCGGCGACGATCCTGCTGACTTTCTTCGCCGCCTGGCTGATGGGCTACACCATCAACCGGGTCAGCCTGTTCGCGCTGATCTTCTCGATCGGCATCCTGGTCGACGACGCCATCGTCGTGGTCGAGAACATCGTCCGCCACTGGCGCGAACGGCGGCCGGGCGAGGCGCTCGCCGCGGCGGTCGAGGCGGTGGCCGAGGTCGGCAATCCGACCATCGTCGCCACCTTCACCATCATCGTCGCGCTGCTGCCGATGATGTTCGTCTCGGGCCTGATGGGCCCCTATATGAGCCCGATTCCGGCCAACGCCTCGGCGGCGATGCTGTTCTCGCTCCTCGTCGCCTTCACCGTGACGCCCTGGCTGATGTTCAAGCTGCGCAGCGAGCGCCAGTTCGGCGAGGGGAGGGGCGGCGGCGACCACGGCCATGGCGGGCTGCTCGCCGGCCTTTACCTGCGAGTGGCGCGGCCGCTGCTGGTCGGGCGCCGGCGCGTGCAGGCCTTCCTGCTGGCCATCGGCTTCGGCACGCTTCTGTCGCTCGGGCTCTTCTACACCAAGAGCGTCCCGGTCAAGCTGCTACCCTTCGACAACAAGTCGGAGCTGCAGGTGGTGCTCGACCTGCCGCGCGGCGCCAGCCTCGAGGCGACCGAGCGGACCCTGATGGAAGCCGCCGGCCGGCTCGCCGACTTGCCGGAGCTGGTCAGCATCCAGCTCTATGCCGGCACCGCCGCGCCGTTCAATTTCAACGGGCTGGTGCGCCACTACTACCTGCGCCAGCGCCCCGAGCTCGGCGATCTGCAGGTCAACCTGCGGCCGAAGGAGGAGCGCGACCGCGCCAGCCACGACATCGCCCTCGACGTCCGTCGCCGGCTCGCCGATCTCGCCTTGCCCGAGGGCGCGGCGCTGCGCGTCGTCGAGGTGCCGCCGGGGCCGCCGGTGATCGCCACCCTGCTGGCCGAGATCTACGGTCCCGACGCCGAGATCCGCCGCGCCGTCGCCGCGCGGCTGCGCGACATCTACCGCTCGGTCGATTTCATCGTCGACGACGATGTCAGCTACGGCACCGTGGGCCCCCGCTACCGCCTGGCGGTCGACCAGGAAAACCTCGAATTCCACCGCGTCGAGGAGGCCGAGCTCTACGGCACCATCGCCACCTTGCTCGGCGGCAAGAGCGTCGGCTATTCGCATCGCGGCCATGGCGTGAACCCGATCGAGATCGCCATCCGCCTGCCGCGCCGCGACC
>CAYTWJ010000204.1:0-4865 GCA_964442055.1 uncultured Rhodospirillaceae bacterium
GGATCATGCCGCGCGTGTCCTTGCCGGCGGCGCCGGCCTCGGAAAGGAAGCAGGCGGTGAGCGCCGTCAGACGCATCGGCAGCGCCGCCTCGTCGACGATCTGCTCGCGCGCCAGGTTGGTCAGCGGCACTTCGGCGGTCGGCACCAGCCAGTAGCCGTTGTCGGTGTGGAACAGGTCTTCGGCGAACTTCGGCAGCTGCCCCGTGCCGAAGGCGGTGTCGTCGCGCACCAAAAGCGGCGGGCTGACCTCGGTATAGCCGAATTCCCGCGTGTGCAGGTCGAGCATGAACTGGCCGAGCGCGCGCTCGAGCCGCGCCAGCGCGCCCTTGAGCACGACGAAGCGCGCGCCCGAGACGCGGGCGGCGGCCTCGAAATCCATCAGCCCAAGCCCCTCGCCGATGTCGAAATGCTCCTTCGGCTTGAAGTCGAAGCGGGGCGGCGTGCCGTGGCGGCGGATTTCCTTGTTGTCGCCGGCATCGCGCCCATCGGGCACTTCGGGCGCCGGCGGGTTGGGCTCGACCGCGAGCGAATCGTCGAGCTCATTGCCGAGCTTGCGCTCGTCGTCTTCGAGGCGTTGCAGCCGCTCCTTCAGCGCGGCGACCTCGGCCATCAGCCGCCCCGCCGCCGCGTCGTCCTTGCGCGCCTTGGCGGCGCCGATCTCCTTCGAGGCGGCATTGCGGCGCGCCTGCGCCTCCTGCATCTCGGTCTGCACGGCGCGCCGCCGCTCGTCGAGGGCGAGCAGCTCCCTGGCCCGCGGCGGCAGGCCGCGCCGCGCCCGCGCGGCGTCGAGGGCGGACGGGTCGTCGCGGAGCCACTTGATGTCGAGCATGGGAACGGGGTCTCAGGCGAGGGCGTCGGCGTTTATACGTCGCCCTCGCCCGCCGGTCCAGAGCGGCCGGGCCGCAAGGCTGCGGTCAGGCGTTGCCGGCGGCGGCCTCGGCCGCCTCCTCGGCGGCGCGCCGCTTCTCGATCAGCCGCGCCGAGATGATGGAAACCTCGTAGAGCAGCAGCAGCGGCACCGCCAGCGTGATCTGGCTGATCACGTCGGGCGGCGTCAGCACGGCGGCGGCGATGAAGACGCCGACGACGGCATAGCGGCGCTTCTCGGCCAGGCCGGCGGCGCTGACCAGGCCGACGCGGGCGAGCAGCGACAGCAGCACCGGCAGCTGGAAGGCGAGGCCGAAGGCGAAGATCAGCGCCATGACCAGCGACAGGTACTCGTTGACCTTGGTCTCCATGACGATGGCCAGCGCGCCGTCGCCGCCCGGGCTCTCGAAGCTGGCGAAGAAGCTGAGCGCCAGCGGCATGACCAGGAAGTAGACCATCGCCGCGCCCATCAGGAACAGAACCGGCGTGGCGGCGAGGAACGGCAGGAAGGCGCGCTTCTCGTTCTTGTAGAGGCCCGGCGCCACGAACATCCAGACCTGGCTGGCGATGACCGGGAAGGCGATGAAGCAGGCCGCCCAGAAGGCGACGCGGATGTAGGTGAGAAAGGCTTCCTGCGGCGCCGTGAAGATCATCCGCCGGCCCTCGGGGTTGGGCAGCGCGTGGGCGAGCGGGCGCATCAGCAGGGCGTAGATCTCGTCGGCGAAATAATAGCAGGCGGCGAAGGCGATCATCAGCGCGATCGCCGAATACATCAGCCGGTTGCGCAGCTCGATCAGGTGATCGAGCAGCGGCATTTTCGATTTCTCGACCTCGTCCTCGTTGGCCGCACTCATGGCCTAGGATCCGGTTGCCGACTTGGCCGGCGGCAAGACCGGCTCGGTCGCCGGTTCGGGTGCAGGCTCGGCTGCGGGCCCCGGTCCGGACTCCGGCACCGGCGGCGCCGCCTCCGCCTCCGGCGCCGGCGGCTGGTAGCTGCCTGCGGCGTCGGCGGCGGCGATATCCGAGAAGTCGAGGCTCTTCTCGAGCGAGCCGGTGGGATCGACCGTGTCCTTGATCTCCTTCTCGAGATCGACCGACATCGCCTTCTCCGCGCTCTTGCGCAGCTCGTCGAGCTCGGACTCGCGGATCATCTCGTCGACGCCGGACTGGAACTCGCGCGCCAGCGAGCGCGCGCGGGCGGTCCAGGCGCCGACCGTTTTCAGCGCCTTGGGCAGGTCGCGCGGCCCGATGACGAACAGGGCCACGACCGCGATCAGCAAGAGCTCGGTCCAGCCGACATCGAACATGACGAATTGCCTATCTGCCCGGCACCCGAGGGGCCGGGTCGCGACGCGCCGTCAGCCTTGCGCCGCCTTGTCCTTGCTGGCCGCGGTGTCGTTGGCGCCGCCGGCCGCTTTCGCCTCGGTCACTTTCGGCCGCTCCGCGTCGGCATCGCCTTCGGCCATGCCCTTGCGGAAATTCTTGATGCCCTGCGCCATGTCGCTGGCCAGACGCGGAATCTTGCCGGCGCCGAAGACCAGCAGAATCACAACCAGCACAACCAGCCAGTGCCAAAGACTGAAGGAACCCATATCGACTTCTCCTTGCCGCGAATCGGCGCGGCATCATGGCAGACCTCGCCGCGGCGAGGCAACGCAAACACCCATCTGCCGGTCCCGGACGGCTGCGATTCGTCCGTCGCACCCACTCCCGGCCGGCTCAAGGCCCGATCTTAAGAGAGTGATATATTACACTGATTTCGTTGCGACAACCGCAGGCTGATTGCGGTCAGCGTTTGGCCGCCGCCTCGGGGAGCCAGTCCTGGCCGTCGTCGCCCTCTTCGAGCGGGTCTTCGGCGGCGGCCCCGGCAGGCGGCTCGCCGGGCAGCGGGAAGCCGCCAGCGCTCGGCGGGTTGACCTCGAGCAGACCCGCCGCCTTGAGCTCCTCGAGGCCCGGCAGGTCCTCGAGGCCGGCAAGGCCGAAATGGATCAGGAACTCGTCCGAGGTGCCGTAGGTGACCGGGCGGCCGGGGGTACGCCGGCGCCCGCGCATCCGCACCCAGCCGGTCTCGAGCAGCAGGTCGAGCGTGCCCTTGCTCAGGCTGACGCCGCGCATCTCCTCGATCTCGGCGCGCGTCACCGGCTGGTGATAGGCGATGATGGCCAGGGTCTCGACCGCCGCGCGCGAGAGCTTGCGCGTCACCTGGCGGTGCTCCTCGAGCAGGAAGGCAAGGTCCGACGCGGTATAGAAGGCCCAGCGGCCGGCAACCTTGCCCAGATTGACGCCGCGCTCGCGGTACTGCTCGGCCAGCGCCGCCAGCACGGCTGGGACATCGGCGCCCTCGGGCAACCGCTTGGCAAGGCTCGCCTCGTCGAGCGGCTCGACGGCGGCGAACAGCAGCGCCTCGGCCATGCGCAGGTGCTGGGTATTGACGGTCATTGCGGGTCCTCGCTCGGCGCCGCGTTGGCCGCGCGGCGAATGTAGATCGGCCCGAAGGTCTGCGACTGGCGCAGCTCGATCAAGCCCTGCCGGGTCATTTCCAGGCTGGCGGTGAAGGTCGAGGCCAAGGCCGAGCGGCGGCTCATCAGGTCGGCCAAGCCTGGCGGCAGGAAGGCCTGCAGCATCGTCCAGTCGGCCACCCCGCCGATCAGGCCGCGCAGCCGCTCGAACGCCTCCTCCATCGAGATGATGCGCGCGCGCGCCACCCGCAGCGGCAGCACCTCGGCGCTGCCCCGGCTGCCCTTGAAGCCGCCATAGGCCTTGAGCAGCTCGAACAGGCTGCACTGGTAGACCGAGCTGCGGATGACGCGCACGCCTTCGGGCATGCCGCGCGCGAAGAGCTGCTGGCCGACCCGGTCGCGCGCCATCAGCCGGGCCGCCGCCTCGCGCATCGCCTCGAGCCGGCGCAGCTGGAAGGCGAGCCGCGCCGCCAGCTCCTCGCCGCTCGGCTCCTCGGGGTTCTCCGGCTCGGGCAGCAGCAGGCGCGACTTGAGGTAGGCGAGCCAGGCGGCCATCACCAGGTAGTCGGCGGCGATCTCGAGCCGGATGCGCCGCGCCTCGGCGATGAAGGCGAGGTACTGCTCGGCAAGCTGCAGGATCGAGATGCGCTTGAGGTCGACCTTCTGCTCGCGCGCCAGCATCAGGAGCACGTCGAGCGGGCCCTCGAAGCCGTCGAGGTCGACGACCAGCGCCGCGCCCGGCGGCGGCGCCTCCAGCGGCTGTTCGAAGGGATCGTCGAGGGTCACGCGGGTCTCCGGCTCAAGAGCTCCAGCCGTGGCCGGTCAGCACGGCGATAACAGAATACAGGAACTCGACCACCGGCCAAACGATCGCCGCCACCGGGTTGAACGGCATTCCGAATTCCGCCGCGATCATCGGCAGCAGGAACAGGAGGCCGATCAGGATCATCATTCCGTAGCGCTCGAGCCGGGCGAGCGGCAGCGCCACCGAATCGGGCAGGAGGCCGACCGCAACCCGGCCGCCGTCGAGCGGCGGCAGCGGGATCATGTTGAAGACGGCCAGGACGAGGTTGAGCTCGATGGCGTTGCCGAGCGTGTCGGCCGCCCAGGCCGCCGCCGTCCGCGGCAGCAGGCCGAGCCCGTGCGCCAGCAGCGCCGCCGCGACCGCGAGCGCCAGGTTGATGCCCGGCCCGGCGGCCGCGACCAGCACCATGTCGCGGCGCGGGTGGCGCAGGCGGCCGAAGCGGACGGGCACCGGCCTGGCCCAGCCGAACAGGAACGGCGAGCGCATCAGGATGAGCAGCGCCGGCAGCACGATGGTGCCGAAGGGGTCGATGTGGCGAAAGGGATTGAAGGTGACGCGGCCGAGCCGGTAGGCGGTGTCGTCGCCGAGCTTCCAGGCGACATAGCCGTGCGCCGCCTCGTGGAAGGTGATGGCGATCAGCACCGGCACGACCCAGACCGATACCGCGTAGATCAGCTCGCCGCTCATGCCGCGGCCGTCTCGATCAACAGCTCGAGGCGCCGCAGCGCCACCGC
>CAYTWJ010000204.1:4875-6441 GCA_964442055.1 uncultured Rhodospirillaceae bacterium
CTCGGGCGTGCGGCGCATCGCCGCGCCGCGCGCCAGCCGCTGCGCCGTGGCCGCGCCGATGGGCCCCGCCCCCTCCATTACCTGGCGCATCTCGGCAAGCTCGCCCGAGCAGTGGAGGACGATGTCGCAGCCGGCGGCGAGCGCGCCCCGCGCCCGCTCGGCGAACGACCCCTGCAGCGCCTTCATGCCGAGATCGTCGGACACCAGCACCCCGTCGAAGCCGATCCCGCGGCGGATGACGTCGCCGATCACCTTGGCCGAGGTCGTCGCCGGCCCCGCCGGGTCGACGGCGTCGTAGCGGACATGCGCGGTCATCGCCCAGGGCATGTCGGCGAGCGCCTTGAACGGCGCGAAATCCTGCCGCTCCAGCTCGGCGAGCGGCGCCGCCACCACGGGGAGCTCGAGATGGCTGTCGGCCTGCGCGCGACCGTGGCCGGGAATGTGCTTGATCACCGGCAGCACCCCGCCGTCGAGCAGGCCGTCGCAAACGGCGCGGCCGAGCGCGCTCGCCGCCGCCGGCGCCGTGCCCAAGGCGCGGTCACCGATCACATCGTGCGCACCCGGCACCGGCAGGTCGAGCACCGGCGCGCAATCGACGTCGATGCCCAGCTCGGTCAGCTCGGCGGCGATGAGGCGCGCGTTGAGCCGCGCCGCCTCCAGGCCGGCGACGGGATCGCGGCCGTAGACGGCGCCGAAACGGCTCGCTGCCGGCGGCTGGCGCCAGTGCGGCGGCCTGAGCCGGGCGACGCGGCCGCCCTCCTGGTCGATAAGGACCGGTGTGTCGGCGCGCCCGACCGCGGCGCGCAAGTCGGCGACCAGCGCCCGAACCTGGTCGGGATGGTCGATGTTGCGGCCGAACAGGATGAAGCCGAGCGGGTTCGCGTCGGCGAAGAAGTCGCGTTCGTCGTGGGTCAGAACGGTGCCGGAGCAGCCGAAGACGACCCCCGTCGGCCGCCGCGCTCTACTTGCCGACAACGAGGCAATCCTGCTTGGCGGCCTTGAGCTTGTCGCAGGCGGCCTGGGCCGAAGCGCGATCGGCAAAGGGCCCGGCCTGGACGCGGTGGAAGACGCCCTTGGCGCCGAGATCGGCGCGCTCGATCGTCAGGGTCAAGGTTCCGAGGGGGTCGGGGAAGCGCTGCTGGAGCTTTTTCCAGCTCGCTTCGGCCGCGGCCGCTTCGGGAAAGGCGGCGAGCTGGATGCGCGCACCGCCGCTGGCCGCCTTCGGCGCCGCGGCCGGCGGTGACGGGGGCGGCGGGGCCGGCGATTCCTTGACGGCCTCCTGCACCGCCTCCTTGGCCGGCGGCGGCGCGGGGGGCGCGGCCGGGGCCACTGTTGCCGGCGCGGCCGCGGTCGGGGCCGGGGGCGCGGGCGGGGTGGGCGGCTCGGGCGCCCGCGGCGCCGCGGCCGGCGTGGGCGCCGGCTTCTCCGGCGGCGGCAGCAGCTTCTCCACGCCGGGCGCCTTGGCCGGCGCGCCGGCGAGGCGGTCGAAGACCTGGCGGTCCTGGTTGGGCACCTGCATGCCGCCCGGGTTCTCCGGCGCGACCTTGGCCGGGCCGGGCTCGGCCT
>CAYTWJ010000205.1:0-6034 GCA_964442055.1 uncultured Rhodospirillaceae bacterium
CAGGCCGCGCCGGTTCGGCACCACGGCCAACAGCCGGCCGGACGGGGTGAGCACCCGCCAGATCTCGCGCAGCAGCGCGCGAATGTCCTCGGCCGATTCGACGCCGTGCACGATCAGCACCCGGTCGATCGAGGCATCGGGAAACGGCAGGTCGGCCTCTTCGGCCAACGTCACCAGCGAGGGACCGTCCGGCGGCCAGCGCAGCACGCCCTGCTGCGCCGGCATCACGGCCAGCGCCCGCTCGGCCTCGTCGCGGAAGACGCGCAGGTAGGGCGTGGCGAAGCCGACGCCGAGCAGGCGGAGGCCGGCGAGGCTCGGCCAGAGGGTGCGCAGGCGAAGGCTAATCAACCGGCGGGCGGTCTGGCCGAGCGGCGTGGCGTAGAACTCGCGCAGATCGATGACGTCGGGTCGCATGGCGCAACACTAGCACAGCGCCGGCCTGGGACCGCCCACCAGCCTCATGACGCCCCGCGACGGCTCTGATATGGTGCCGCCGCTATGCCGCTCGAGATCCACCAGATCCCGGTCCTCAAGGACAACTACGTCTACCTGGTGCACGATCGCGCCCGCGGCCAGGTCGCGGCCGTCGATCCCGCCGTGGCCAAGCCGGTCCTCGATGCCCTCGCCGCCCGGCGCTGGCGGCTGACCCACATCCTCAACACGCACCACCATCCCGATCACGTCGGCGGCAACCTGGAACTGAAGCAGGCCACCGGCTGCACCATCGTCGGGCCGCGCGCCGACGCGGCGCGCATTCCCGGCATCGACGTCGAAGTCGGCGACGGCGACCGCTTGAGCCTCGGCGCCAGCACGGCGACGGTCTTCGACGTGCCGGGGCACACCCGGGGACACATCGCCTACTGGTTCGAGGAGGAGGCGGCGCTGTTCTGCGGCGACACGCTGTTCGCCCTCGGCTGCGGCCGGCTGTTCGAGGGCACGCCCGTCCAGATGTGGTCGTCGCTGTCGCGGCTCGCCGCGCTGCCCGACGACACGCGCGTCTATTGCGCCCACGAATACACCCAGGCCAATGCCCGATTCGCGCTCAGCGTCGAGCCCGGCAACGCGGCGCTGGTCGCCCGCGCCAAGGATATCGACCGCCTGCGCGCCGCCGGCCTGCCGACGGTGCCATCGACCATGGGCCAGGAGCGCGAGACCAACCCCTTCCTCAGGCCGACCAGCCGCGAGCTGCAGCGCCGGCTCGGCCTCGAGGGATCGACGCCGGTCGAGGTCTTCGCCGAGACCCGCCGCCGCAAGGACCACTTCCAGCCGGTCGGCGGCCCTTGAGCGCGGCGCCCGCCGCGTCGCTGCGCGACGCGGCTCGCTGACGCACCAGATCGCGCCGCCCTCGGCGGCGTCGGAAATCAAGCCGGCCGGCGGGCCTTGAGCGCGGCGCCGAGGGTGCCGTCGTCGAGATAGTCGAGCTCGCCGCCGACCGGAACGCCGTGCGCGAGCCGGGTGACCGCGACGCCGCTGCCGGCCAGGCGGTCGGCGATGTAGTGCGCGGTCGTCTGGCCCTCGACGGTGGCGTTGGTGGCGATGATGACCTCGCGGATGCCGCCCTCGCCGACCCGCGCCACCAGCTTGTCGATGGCGAGATCGCCGGGGCCGACGCCATCGAGCGCCGACAGCGTGCCCCCGAGCACGTGGTAGAGGCCGCGAAAGACCGCGGCGCGCTCCAGCGCCCAGAGATCGCCTACTTCCTCGACCACGCAGACGAGCCCGCCGTCGCGGCGCGGATCGGCGCAGATGGCGCAAGGATCCTGGCTGTCGAGATTGCCGCAGACCGAGCAGCCGCGCACGCGTTCGGCGGCCGCCGCGATCGCCTCGGCGAGCGGCTGCATCAGCGCTTCCTTGCGCTTGATCAGGTGGAGCGCGGCGCGACGCGCCGAGCGCGGCCCCAGCCCGGGCAGGCGGGCGAGCAATTGCACCAGACGTTCGATCTCGGGACCGGCCATGGCGGCGCCATCGCCTCGCGGCGTCAGAACGGCAGCTTCATCCCCGGCGGCAGCTTGAGGCCGCTGGTGAGGTCGGACATCGCCTGGGCCGTCTCGCTCTCGATCTTGGCCTTGGCATCGTTGTGGGCGGCGACGATCAGGTCCTCGAGCATCTCGGTGTCGTCGGGATTGGCCAGGCTCTTGTCGATGGCGATGCGCCGCATCTGCCCCTTGCCGTTGAGGACGACGGAGACCAGCCCGCCGCCGGCGACGCCGGTGACCTCGCGCGCCTCGAGCTCGGCCTGCATCTTCTGCATGCGGGCCTGCATCTCCTGCGCCTGTTTCAGCATCTGTCCGAGATTCTTCATGCGTCCTCGCTCGTCGTGTCGGCGCCGTCGTCCTCGCCCGGCGGCTCGCCCGCGCCCGGTTCGAAAGCGGGCTTGGGCAGCTCGCGCACCGCGACCAGCTCGGCGCCGGGAAAGGCGGCGAGCGCCGCCCGCACCAGCGGGTGGGCGGCGGCGCGCGCCCGGCGGGCGGCGCCGCGCGCGGCCGCCTGCTCGGCCAGCGTCGGCTCGCCCGGCTCGTTCGATATCACCACCACCCACGGGCCGCCGGTCCACTCGCGCAGGCGGCGCATCACGTCGCTGGCGAGCGTGCGCGGCGCCTGCGCGTCGAGGCGCAGCTCGATGCGCCCCGGCTCGAAGCGCACCAGATGGGCGTGGTTGACCAGCTCGGCCTTGAGGCGCGGCTCGCGGCGCTCGCCGAACAGCGCCACCACCGCGGCGAAATCGGGCAACGGCGGCGGCAACGACGGCTCAGGCGCCGCCTGCGGCAGCGGCTCGGCTGTCGGCGCCGGGCGCAAGGCGGCCTGCGGGCGCGCGCCGCCGCCCGCCGGCGGCTCGAGGCGGGTGCGCGCGAGCGCGCTGGCCCCGCCGCCATCGCCGTTGCGGCCCGCCCCGGTGGCCGGGGCGGTCCGCGCCGGCGCGGCGGCGCCTTGCAGCTCGCGCACCAGCTCGGCGGGCGAGGGCAGTTCGGCGGCATAGGCGAGCCGCACCAGCACCATCTCGGCGGCGGCGAGCGGCGTCGGCGCGCTCCGCGCCTCGCCCAGGCCCTTGAGCAGCATCTGCCAGGCGCGGCTGAGGCTCGGCATCGGCAGCGCCTCGGCCAGCGCCCGGCCGCGCTCGCGCTCGGCCTGCGGCACGGTGACGTCGTCGGCCGCCTCGGGGGTGATCTTGATGCGCGTGACCCAGTGGGTGAGCTCGAGCAGGTCCTGCAGCACGACGACCGGATCGGCGCCGGCATCGTACTGGGCGCGCAGGGCGGCGAGCGCCGCCGCCGTCTCGCCGCGCATCACCAGCTCGAACAGGTCGACGACGCGGCCGCGGTCGGCCAGCCCGAGCATGTCGCGGACCTGCTCGGCGCCGACCTCGCCGGCACCATGGGCGATCGCCTGGTCGAGCAGGCTCAGGCCATCGCGCACGCTGCCCTCGGCGGCCCGCGCGATCAGGGCGAGCGCCTCGGCGGCCACCTCGGCGCCCTCGCTGGCGGCGACCCGGCCGAGATGGGCGATCAGCGTCCCGGCCTCGAGGCGGCGCAGGTCGAAGCGCTGGCAGCGCGACAGCACGGTCACCGGCACCTTGCGGATCTCGGTGGTGCAGAAGACGAACTTGACGTGCGCGGGCGGCTCCTCGAGCGTCTTCAGGAGCGCGTTGAACGCCTTGTCGGAGAGCATGTGCACTTCGTCGAGGATGTAGACCTTGTAGCGGGCCTCGACCGGCAGGTAGCGCACGCCGTCGATCAGGTCGCGGATGTTGTCGACGCCGGTGCGGCTCGCCGCATCCATCTCGATGACGTCGCCGTGGCGGTCCTCGGCGATGGCGACGCAGTTGGCGCAGACGCCGCAGGGGTCGACCGTCGGCCCGCCCTTGCCGTCGGGGCCGACGCAGTTGAGGGCACGGGCGATCAGCCGCGCCGTGGTCGTCTTGCCGATGCCGCGCACGCCGGTCAGCATGAAGGCCTGGGCGATGCGCCCGGAGCGGATCGCGTTCGACAGCGTGCGCACCATCGCCTCCTGGCCGATCAGCTCGGCGAAGGTGGTCGGCCGGTACTTGCGGGCGAGAACGCGATAGGGCGCGGCGGTCATGGCGCGCGGTTCGGCATGACGGGGGGCGCAGCTCCTTTTGGCTGGACGGCGCGGGCGGCGCGGGTGGGAGACTGGCAACGACCCGGGCCGGAACTCGTTACGGCTGCTTCCTTCCGGACCTGACCGGGTTGGCGAGGGACCCGTCCGCCGCCAGCCTCCCGAACTCACTATATCAGGTTTCGCCGCCGCCCATGCAAGCGCGCGGCCCCGCGACGAGCGGGGCGCCGGCCATTGTCCCGTCCACGCGGGTGTGCCAGTCTCGGCGCCCCATGAGCGACCCGATGGTCTTCACGGCGAGCCCGCTCGACCGCGCCGCGCACCTGCGCCGCGACGGCACCTGGCTCAAGGCGCGGCTCGCCGACGGCGCCAGCCGCTTCCTGGCGCTGAGCGAGCTCAAGGCGCTGATCCGCCCCGGCGCGCGGCCCGAGATCGCCTGGCAGCCGGCGGCGGCGGTCGCCGGCGCGCTGGCCGATGGCGCCCTTTGCGTGATGCTGGGCCTGCGCGAGGGCGTCTGCCATTTTGCGCTCGACGCCACCGCCCATCCCTGCCCGCCCGAGGCCGGCAAGTTCATCGACGTGCGCACCATCGCGCCGCAGCTCGCCGCCGGCGAGGCGGCGATCCTGGCCCAGGCGCGCAGCCTGATCGACTGGCACGCGCGGCACGGCTTCTGCGCCGTCTGCGGTGGTCCGACGGCGATCCGCGAGGGCGGCTATTCGCGCGCCTGCGTCAATGAGCAGTGCGCGGCGCAGCACTTCCCGCGTACCGACCCGGTCGCGATCATGCTGGTGCTGCACGGCGAGCGCTGCCTGCTCGGCCGCCAGCCGCGCTTCCCGCCCGGCATGTATTCGGCGCTGGCCGGCTTCATCGAGCCGGGCGAGACCATCGAGGACGCGGTGCGCCGCGAGGTGGCCGAGGAGGCGGGGGTGCGGGTCGGCGCGGTGCGCTATCTCGCCTCGCAGCCCTGGCCCTTCCCCTCGTCGCTGATGATCGGCTGCGTCGGCGAGGCGCTGAGCGAGGAGATCCGCGTCGACGGCGCCGAGCTCGACGACGCGCGCTGGTTCCCGCGCGCCGACATCGCGGCGATGGTCGCGCGCAGCCTCGACATGGACGCGAGCCCGCGCCTGCCGCCGCCCCTCAGCCTCGCCCACCAGCTCGCCCGCATCTGGCTTGGAATGCGTTAGCCAGCGGCGGCAGGGGAAACGCCGGCGGTCGGATATCCCGATCGGAAGACGGGCCGGTGGAAATCGATTTACGGAACAGGCGACATCGTCACGATGCGACGGCCTGCGGCACGCGCCGGGGCAGGCCGGCGCCGACCAGGCGGTTGACCAGGGTGCGCTTGACCTCCGGATCGCGGTAGAATTCGTAAGAATCGACAAAGTCGGTCGTAAGGCCGGGGCTGGCGGCGATCGCCTCGGCGACGATCCTGCGAGCGCGCTCTTGCTCGCCCAATGCCATATGCGAGGCGGCGCGATAGAGGCGCGAGCGCCGGGTCTGGAACGTCAGGCCCAGCGCCGCCTCAATGGCCTCGCGGAACCGGCCGAGATTGTAGAGCACCGCCGCGCGTTCCTCGATGCACCAGACGGGCAGGAAGGGATCGAACTCGCCCGCTTCATCGAGCAGCCGCAGCGCCCTCTCGGGCTCGCCCGCGAAGTTGTAGAAGGCGGCAGAACGACCCTTAATGTAGGCATCCGAAGGGCTGAGCGCCATCGCTTTCTCGTGATATTGGCGCGCCGCATCAAAGGCGCCGCGGTACATCAGCATCGAACCCATGACCCGGTTTGCATCAGGATCGTTGGGATCGAGCTCGAGCGCGCGCAGCAGGCGCCGTTCGCCGTCCTCCCAGTCGAACTCGGGAAGCCGCGAACAGGCGCAGACCCACATGGCACGGGAGCGGGCGAAATTCGGGTCGGCATCGATGGCGCGCTCGAACCAGGCCGCCGCCTGCCGCAGGTTT
>CAYTWJ010000205.1:6044-6409 GCA_964442055.1 uncultured Rhodospirillaceae bacterium
TCCAGGCCCCGCAAGTGGAATTCGTACGCGGTCATCGATTCCGGCTTGAGCCGGCGCGTCGCGGCGATGTCGCTTGCCTCGATGCGGCCGAGCACGGTCGCGGCGATGCGTGAAACTAGTTCGTCGAGCCGGTCGACGAGGCCCTCGAGGCTCTGGTTGAGGCGGTCGCTCCACACGACGGTGCCGGTTTCGGTCTCGGAGAGCGACAGCCCCATGCGCACCTGCGGCCCGAGCCGGCGGATGGTGCCGGCCAGCATGTAGCGCACGCCCAGCCGTTCACCGACCGTCCGCGGATCGGTCGCGCCGCCGGCGAGCGCGCGGCTCGCCGACAGCGACGTGACGAAGAGCTTCTGGAACCGGCCGAG
>CAYTWJ010000206.1:0-6347 GCA_964442055.1 uncultured Rhodospirillaceae bacterium
GGGCAAGGATTCCTGTTCCAGGGGTTTGCGCGAGCGCGCGCCCAAGGGCGCCGCCGCGCCGGCGCCGTTCAAGAAAAGTCCGTTCGGCGTCACATTGGCCGGCTGTCCGCTGGAGGAGAAGATCTCCGAGATGCACGTCGTCAAGACGGCGGGGCATGCCATCGGCGCGCTCGCCGTCATCACCATCGACAATCCGATGGCGGCGGGCACCGGGCATCGCATCTGCAACGACTGCATGAAGTCCTGCATCTACCAGAAGCAGGAGCCTGTCGACATCCCGCAGGTCGAGACGCGCACCCTCAAGGACGTGCTCGCGCTGCCTTGGGGCTTCGAGGTCTATTCGCTGCTCACCCGCTGGAACCCGCTTGACGTCCGCCGGCCGCTGCCGCGCCCGGCGAGCGGGCGGCGGGTGCTGATCGCCGGCATGGGACCGGCCGGCTACACCCTCGCCCATCACCTGATGAACGACGGCCACAGCGTCGTCGGCATCGACGGCCTGAAGATCGAGCCCCTGCCGGCCGAGCTGTCGGGCGTCGCCGCCACCGGCGAGCGGGTACCTTTCGCGCCGGTGCGCGACGTCGCCGCGCTCTACGAGAATCTCGACGAGCGCGTGATGGCCGGCTTCGGCGGCGTCGCCGAATACGGCATCACCGTGCGCTGGGACAAGAATTTCCTCAAGGTCATCCGGCTGCTGCTGGAGCGGCGCGAGGCCTTCGCGCTCTATGGCGGCGTGCGTTTCGGCGGCACGCTCGGCCTCGATGATGCCTTCGCGCTGGGCTTCGACCATGTCGTGCTCGCCGCCGGTGCCGGCCGGCCGACCGTGCTCGAGCTGCCGAACGGGCTGGCGCGCGGCGTGCGCACCGCCTCCGACTTCCTGATGGCGCTGCAGCTCACCGGCGCGGCCAAGGCCGATTCGATCGCCAACATGCAGCTGCGCCTGCCGGTAGTGGTGGTCGGCGGCGGCCTGACGGCGATCGACGCCGCCACCGAAGCGCTCGCCTACTATCCGCGCCAGGTCGAGAAGTTCCTGCGCCGCTACGAGACGTTGGTCGCCGAGCGTGGCGTTGATGCCGTCCGCGCCCGCTGGGACGACGAGGAGCGCGGCATTGCGGACGAGTTCCTCGATCACGCCCGCGCCATCCGCGCCGAGCGCGAGGCGGCGGCCCGCGAGGAGCGCCCGGCACGCGTGCGCGAGCTCGTGCAGTCGTGGGGCGGCGTCACCATCGTCTACCGCAAGCGGCTGATCGACAGCCCCTCCTACACGCTCAACCACGAGGAGGTGGAGAAGGCGCTGCAGGAAGGCATCAGCTTCGCCGAGGGGTTGGCGCCGCTCGCCGTCGAGGTCGATCGCTACGGCTATGCCCGGGCGCTGCGCCTGTCGCGTCAGGCACGCGATGCCGACGGCTCATGGCGCGCCGACGGCGAGGTGACGCTGCCCGCCCGCGCCGTTCTGGTGGCGGCCGGCACGCAGCCCAACACCGTGCTGGCGCGCGAGGACCCGGCCAACTTCGCCCTCGACGGCCGCTATTTCGGCGCCTGCGACGACGACGGCAATCCAGCTCGGCCCGAATACGCGGCGGCCAAGCCGGGCGAGTTGCGCGTCCTCTTGTCGCGGCGGCCCGATGGCCGCTTCGTCAGCTTCTTCGGCGACCTGCATCCAAGCTTCTTCGGCAACGTGGTCAAGGCGATGGGCGGCGCCAAGCAGGGCTATCCGGTGGTCAGCCGCGTGCTCGCGCGCGTGGCGCCGGCGAGCACCGAGAGCGACGCCGCCTTCTTCGCCCGGCTCGACCGCGAGCTGCGGCCCCGGGTCGAGCAGGTGGTGCGGCTGACGCCGAACATCGTCGAGGTGGTGGTGCGCGCACCGGCGGCGGCGCGGCGCTTCCGGCCGGGGCAGTTCTATCGCCTGCAGAATTTCGAAAGCCTGGCCCAGCGTGTCGACGGCACCCGCCTGGCCATGGAAGGGCTGGCGCTGACCGGCGCATGGGTCGACAAGCAGCGCGGGCTGCTCTCGACCATCGTGCTCGAAATGGGCGGATCGAGCGACCTCTGCGCGCTCCTGAAGCCGGGCGAGCCGGTGGTGCTGATGGGGCCGACCGGCGCGCCGACCGAGATTCCGCGCGGCGAGACGGTCCTGCTCGCCGGCGGCGGCCTCGGCAACGCGGTGCTGTTCTCGATCGGCCAGGCCTTGCGTGCCGCCGGCAGCCGCGTGCTCTATTTCGCCGGCTACCGCCGCCCCATCGACCGCTACAAAATCGTCGAGATCGAGGCCGCTGCCGATGTCATCGTCTGGTGCTGCGACGAAGCGCCGGGCCTCGCGCCGACGCGGCCGCAGGACCGCGCCGTCGTCGCCAACATCGTCGAGGCGATGGTCGCCTATGCCACCGGCAAGCTCGGGCCGCAGCCGGTGCCGATCGCCGATGTCGACCGCATCGTTGCCATCGGCTCCGACCGGATGATGGCGGCCGTCGCCGCGGCGCGCCACGGCGCGCTGGCCCCGTACCTGAAGGCACGCCATTTCGCCATCGGCTCGATCAACTCGCCGATGCAATGCATGATGAAGGAGATTTGCGCGCAGTGCCTGCAGCCGCACGTCGACCCGGCGACCGGCGCCCGCTCCTACGTCTTCTCCTGCTTCAACCAGGACCAGCCGCTCGACTGCGTCGATTGGGCGGCGCTCAGCCAGCGCCTGAAGCAGAATTCGGTGCAGGAGAAGCTGACCGCGCAGTGGATCGACCGCTGCCTGGTCAAGCTGGATTTGCGCGAAAAGGTGACGTGAGCGAGAATGTCAGCCGCGCTGGCGGCGCTTCTGGCCGAACGCCTCTTCAAGCAGCTCCTGGCGCGATCTGGCGTCCATCGCGTCGAAGATCGGCTGCTTCTGGTGCTGCGTCGCCATCGCCTGGGCGATCAGGCGCTGGCGCTCAGGCGTCAGCGGCCGGGCGGTGCCGCCGCGCAGGCTCGGCTCGCGCCGCGCCGGCGCGGGCGTGGCGGGTTGGCGAGCGAACAGGAGCTGGAGCAGTCCGGTGAAGGGATTGGCCATCGGGATCACGCCTGGTTCGGCCGCAGTCTGGTATGCGATCCCCTAAAGTTCGGTGAACGCGGCCCCTATCTTGACTTCGGCAAGGTTGCGGGCGCATCGTAAGCATACGAACAATCACCGCCCGAGAGGAAGCGTGACGGGCGACCGGAGGATGGCGATGGGGATTTATCTCCGTCCGACCACGGTGGACGAGGCGGTGGCGGCCTTAGCCGGGCGACGCCTGACGGTGCTGGCAGGGGGCACGGATTTCTATCCGGCGCGGGTTGGCCGGCCGCTGGTCGACGACGTCCTCGACATCACCGCGATCGACGCCTTGCGCGGCATCGACGATCGCGGCGACCATTGGCGCATCGGCGCGACCACGACCTGGAGCGAGGTCGTCGCCGCCGACCTGCCGCCGCTATTCGACGGCCTCAAGCTGGCCGCCCGCGAGATCGGCGGCGCACAAATCCAGAATGCGGGAACCGTCGGCGGCAACCTGTGCAACGCCTCGCCGGCGGCGGATGGCGTACCGGCATTGCTGAGCCTCGACGCGCGCGTTGAGCTGGTCGCGGGCGGCGGGCGCAGCGTGATGGCGCTTGGCGACTTCATCCGCGGCAACCGCCAGACGATGCGGCGGCCCGAACAACTGCTTGCCGCCGTGCTGGTGCCCAAGCCGCTTCATCGCGCCCGCGGCCATTTCGTCAAGCTGGGCGCGCGCCGCTATCTCGTCATCTCGATCGCGATGGTGGCGGCGGCGGTCGAAACCGACGGCGGCCGCGTGACGGCGGCGCGGGTCGCGGTCGGCGCCTGTTCGCCGGTGGCACAGCGGCTGCCGGCGCTCGAGCGGGCGCTGCTTGGCCGGACCGCCGATGCGAATCTCGGCGCGGCGGCAATGCCGGCGCATCTCGAGCCATTGGCGCCGATCGACGACGCGCGCGCCGACGCCGCCTATCGCCGCGATGCCGCACTGACCTTGGTGCGGCGTGCGCTCGACGAGCTCGGTGCGGCGGCATGAGCGAGGCGCCGACTCTGGCTGCTCCCAAGGCGCGCACGATCCGCTTCGTGGTCAACGGCAAGCGCATCGAATACGAGGGCGCGCCGCTGCGCCGGCTGGCCGACGTGCTGCGCGACGATCTCGGCCTCACCGGAACCAAGGTCGGCTGCAATGCCGGCGATTGCGGTGCCTGCACGGTCATGGTCGAAGGACGCCAGGTTTGCGCCTGCCTGGTGCCGGTGGCGCAGGTCGCCGGCAAGGTGGTGGCGACGGTCGAGGGGCTGGTGGCGCACGGCACGCTCAGCCGCATCCAGCGCGCCTTCCTCAAGCACGGCGCAGCGCAGTGCGGCATCTGCACGCCCGGCATGCTGATGGCGGCGGCCGATCTCCTGGCCGAGAAGGCGCGGCCGAGCGAGCAGGAGGTGCGCGATGCGCTGGCCGGCGTGCTGTGCCGCTGCACCGGCTACCAGAAGATCGTCGATGCCGTCCTCGACGCGGCCGGGCAGGTGGCGCCGCTGCCGGACCCGCCCGTCGGCGCGGCGGTGGGTGCCCGCATGGCGAAGGTCGACGGCCTGGCGAAGGTGACGGGCGCCGAGCGCTTCGGCGCCGATGCGGTTCCTGCCGACACGATGTGGCTGCGCGTCGTGCGCTCGCCGCATCATCGCGCCCGCTTCCGCATCGGCGATCTCGCGCCGGTGCTCGCCCGCCACGCCGGCATCGTCCGCATCCTGACCGCCGCCGACGTGCCCGCGAACGGCTACGGCATCTATCCCGACATCAAGGACCAGCCGGTGCTTGCCGACGGCGAGGTGCGCTATCGCGGCGAGGCGATCCTGGCGCTGGTCGGCAGCCGCGCCGCCGTCGAGGCGCTGACCGACGAGATGCTGCCGGTCGCTTGGGAGAAGCTGCCGGCGGTGTTCGGCGGCGCGGCGGCGACCGCCGCCGATGCGCCGCTCGTGCAGGCTGCCAGGCCCGGCAATCTGCTGATCGAGGGCGGCGTGCGGCGGGGCGACGCGGCGACGGCGCTGGCGCGTTGCGCCGCCGTGGCCGAGGGCCGCTTCGAAACCGGCTTCGTCGAGCATGCCTATATCGAGCCCGAGGCCGGCTGGGCGGCGCGCGTCGGCGACCGGCTCGAGATCCACGTCACCACCCAGACGCCCTACATGGACCGCGACGAGACGGCGCAGGTGCTGCGGCTGAAGCCGGAGCAGGTGCGCATCGTGCCGACCGCGTGCGGCGGCGGCTTCGGCGGCAAGCTCGACCTCTCGGTGCAGCCGCTGATCGGCCTCGCCGCCTGGCTGCTCGGCCGCCCGGTTGCCTGCGTCTATACCCGGCCGGAGAGCATGGCGGCGACGACCAAGCGCCATCCGGCGCGCATCGACGCGCGCTTCGGCTGCGATGCGCAAGGCCGCCTCCTCGCCTGCGAAGTCACGGCCGACTTCGACACCGGCGCCTATGCGAGCTGGGGCCCGACGGTGGCCGGCCGCGTGCCGGTTCACGCCACCGGCCCCTATCGCGTGCCGGAGGCGCGCACCGTCGGCCGCGCCTTCTTCACCAACGGGCCGCCGGCCGGCGCCTTCCGCGGCTTCGGCGTGCCGCAGGCGGCGATCGCCCACGAAGCATTGATAGACGAGCTCGCGCTCAAGCTCGGCATCGACCGGCTCGAGTTCCGCCGCCGCAATGCCCTGCGCGCCGGCGACGCGACGGCGACCGGCCAGGTGCTGCGCCGTTCGGCCGGATTGGTCGCATGCCTCGATGCGCTGGCGCCGCGCTGGCAGGAGGCGCTGGCCACCTGCACCGCGCACAACCAGCGGCCGGGCCGCATCCGGCGCGGCGTCGGCATCGGCTGCATGTGGTACGGCATCGGCAACACCTCGATGTCGAACCCGTCCGTGATCCGCGTCGGCCTCGGCGCCGACGGTCGGACCACGCTCTATAGCGGCGCGGTCGATATCGGCCAGGGCTCGAACACGATCCTGACCCAGATCGTCGCCGACGTGCTCGGCCTGCCGGCGGAGCGGATCGCGCTGGTCAGCGGCGACACCGACCGCACCGCCGATGCCGGCAAGACCTCGGCCTCGCGCCAGACCTTCGTCTCGGGCAGGGCCGCCGAGCTCGCCGCGCGCGATCTGCGCGGCCAGATCCTGCGCCTGGTCAATGCCGGCGAGGAGGCGCGGCTCAAGCTCGACGGGGCCGTGCTCACGATTGCCGACGGAAGCGCGACCCATCGCATCGACCTGGCGCGGCTGGCGGCGCGCGGCGACGGCGACGTCTTGTTGGGCGAGGGGCGCTTCGATCCGCCGACCACGCCGCTCAACGCCGACGGCCAGGGCG